>JBCBPG010000025.1:0-14760 GCA_039820865.1 Pseudomonadota bacterium | reverse complement strand
GCCGAGCCCGAGGCCGAGGCCGCGTCGGGCCCGGCCCCGGGAGGCAGGGTCTCGGGGGATGGTGCCCCGGCCACGGCCCCCTCGGCCGCGGCGACCGGGGGCTGCTCGCCCGCGACCTGGCAGCCGGCCAGCGCGAGCAGGCCCGCCAGGAGGAGCGCCGCCCGACCGCCCTCGCCCGCGACGGCCGTCATCTCAGCCGCCGGAGAGCTGGGCGAAGGCGCGCATGATCTGGATGAGCGAGGGGCCGACGAGGATCAGGATCAGCGGCGGCACCGTGAAGAACATCGTGCCGAGCGTCAGCTTGGTCGGCAGCTTGTTCGCCTTCTCCTCGGCGCGCATCAGCCGCTTGTCGCGCATCTCCGAGGCGTAGACGCGCAGCGCCTGGCTGATCGAGGTACCGAAGGCGGTCGACTGGATCATCACGGTCACGAAGGACGAGATGTCGTTCACCGCGCAGCGGTCGGCAAAGTCGCGGAGCACGGTGATGCGGTCCTTGCCGACCCGGAACTCCTGGCTGACGATGCCCAGTTCGTAGGCCAGCGGGCCGGCCGCGGCCTCCATCTCCTTGCCGACACGCGCCATGGCCTGGTCGAGCGACTGTCCGCCCTCGATGCAGACCAGCATCATGTCCATCGCGTCGGGGAAGGACTTCTGGATGTCCTCGCGGCGCTGCGCGATCGAGCGCTGGACCCAGTAGACCGGGCCAAGGAAGCCCAGGAGGCCGAGCACCACCGTCATGAAGACGCCAAAGCCCACGTTCGGCTCGGCCGGCGCGATCAGGAACAGCACCGCGCCCACCGAGGTGAGACCGACCGAGAGGCCGAAGCGCGCGGTGTAGTAGCTGCGCACCGCGCCGGCGCTGTCGAAGCCGGCCTGGCGCAGCATCTTGCGCGTGTCCGACATCTGCTTCTTGTCGGTCGGCTGCAGGTAGTCAGCCAGGCCACCGGTCGGGCCGTCGGCGTCGCGCAGCTTGACCAGCTCGCTGTTCAGCCGCTCCTCGCGAAAGTTGAAGCGGTCGAGCGGGTCCTTCTTGCCGCGCAGCACCAGCGGGATCGCCACCAGCACCAGGACGATCGAGATGGTCGCGATGGCATAGAACGGCGCGGCCTCGCCGTACTCCTCGACGAGGGCGACGGCAAAGCGGTCCAGAAGGCTCGTGATCGCTTCCATCTGCGGCAGTGTCCCTTGGTCAGACCTTGATGTTCACGAGCATGCGCATGAAGAACACGTTCAGAACGAGAAGCACGAAGGTCGCGATGGCCCCCGGGATGAAGAGCGGGTGGTCATCGACCGCCGCATAGTAGTCGGGCTTCACGACCTGCACCAGCAGCAGCGCGATGATCGGGAAGACCGAGAGGAACCAGCCGGACCAGCGCGCCTCGGCGGTGATCGCCTTCACCTTCCGGAACAGCTTGAAGCGGGCGCGGATCACCTTGCTGAGACCGTCGAGCACCTCGGCGAGGTTACCGCCCGAGGTCGACTGGATGTTCACCGCGATCGTGAAGAAGCGCAGGTCCGGCAGCGGCACGCGGGCGGCCAGCCGGTCGAGCGCATCGTTGAGGTTCATGCCGTAGGTCGCCTCGTCCGCGATCAGGCCGAACTCGGTGCCGAGAGGGTCGGGCATCTCGCGCGCGACGATGGCGATGGCGGCCGTGATCGGATGGCCGACGCGCAGGCTTCGCACCATCAGGTCGACCGCGTCGGGGAACTGCTCCTCCATCATCGCGATGCGCGCCTTGGCCTTGTTCGACAGCCAGATGTAGAGCGCGCCGTAGCCGCAGACGATGGCGATCAGGATCCGCACCGGCAGCGAGGCCTCGGTGAAGAAGGTGAGCATCGTGAAGGCGATGATCGTCAGGATCGTGATCGAGAAGAACAGCGAGAACGGCGTCATCTTGATGTTGGCGTGACGCGCCTTCTCGGACAGGACACCGACGACCGGCAGCTTGAAGTCGCGCTTGTTGCCCTCGCGCTCCTGGCGCAGGATCGAGAGCACCTCCTCGGTGTCCTTGCCCTCCTGCAGCAGGCCGAGGCGCCGGTTGACGCGCTTCTCGCGACGCAGCGTCTTGCCATAGACCACCAGGTAGATGCCTTCCACCATCAGGAAGACACCGACGAAGATCAGGGCGTAGATCAGCGGCTGGAACAGCATCGATCGCGCTCCTCAGACGTCGGGCTTGAACAGGCTCTGGGGCAGCTCGTAGCCCCACTGCCGGAAGCGGTCGGCATAGCGCGAGCGGATGCCCGTCGCCGTGAACTTGCCACGGATCATGCCCTGGCTGTCCGTACCGAAACGCTCGTACTTGAAGATGTCCTGCATGGTGATGACCTCGCCCTCCATGCCCACGATCTCGGAGATGTGGGTCATGCGGCGGGTGCCGTCGGACATGCGCGACTGCTGCACCATCAGGTGGACGGCGCCGGCGATGTTGGTGCGCACGGCCTTGAGCGGCAGGTCGATGCCCGACATGCCGATCATGTTCTCCAGCCGGCTCAGCGCGTCGCGGGGCGAGTTGGCGTGGATCGTGGTCATCGACCCGTCATGGCCGGTGTTCATGGCCTGGAGCATGTCGATCACCTCCTCGCCGCGACACTCGCCGACGATGATGCGGTCGGGCCGCATCCGGAGCGCGTTCTTCAGCAGGTCGCGGATCGTCACCGCGCCCGTGCCCTCGATGTTCGCCGGCCGGCTCTCCATGCGCCCCACATGCTCCTGCTGCAGCTGCAGCTCGGCGGTGTCCTCGATCGTCACGATACGCTCATTATGCGTGATGAAGGATGACAGGGCGTTGAGCGTTGTCGTCTTACCCGAGCCCGTGCCGCCGGCGACGATGACGTTCAGACGGCAGCGCACGCAGGCGTGCAGGAACAGCGCCATCTCCTCCGAGAAGGCGCCGAACTCGATCAGCTTGTCGACCGTGAAGGGCTTCTTCGAGAACTTTCGGATCGAGAGCAGCGGGCCGTCGACGGCGCAGGGCGCGCAGAGCGCGTTGACGCGCGAGCCGTCGGCCAGGCGGGCATCGACCCAGGGGCTCGATTCGTCGAGGCGGCGACCGACGGCGGAGACGATCTTGGTGATCACCCGCATCAGGTGCTGGTTGTCCTTGAACTGGACCGGCGTGCGCTCGAGCTTGCCCTTGCGCTCGACATAGACGTGCTCGTACCCGTTCACGAGAATGTCGGTGATGGTCGGGTCGGCCAGCAGCGGCTCCAGCGGGCCGAGGCCCATGACCTCGTCCACGAGGTCGCGGACCATCGATTCGAATTCGGGCCGCGAGAGGACCAGCTCGCCCTCGGCCAGTTCCTCGCGGACGATCTCGCTGATCTCGTGGCGGAGCTCGGTCTCCGACACCTTGTCCAGCGCCGAGAGGTTCAGCGTGTCGAGCAGCTTGCCGTGCATCTCGACGCGCAGGTTCAGCAGGCGGCGGCGGCGCTTGGCATCCGTCTCGCTCGACGACATGCGCTCGCCGGCCTTGGGCGCCATCTCCTTCAGGCGCTGCTGGCTGGCGCGCTGCGCCTCGGCGCGGTTGTCACCGCCCGGCGCGGCGCCGGTCCCGTTAGCGGGGCGCGCGTTGGCCTGCGGGGCCTCGTCCTCGGTGCGCATACGACGGAACATCGTCGCTCTCCCTCTATCGCGCCCGTTGCGGACGCCCGTCTCGGCCCATCGCCCGGCTCATCGCCAACCCCGTTGCCGGCCCCCTCGCCAGCCCCAGGGCTTGTCCCGCGACCCGCCTGCCCGGTCCGGCGCCGGCTGTGCGGCGTGCCGGGCGGCTCAGGACCGGGTCACTCTTCCTTCTCGGCCTGCGACTCGGCCGCCGCCATCGCCATCACGCGCTGCGAGAGCTTGACGATCTCCTTGCGCAGCGGGTTCGACTTCGACGCCTCGGCCAGCGGCATGCCCTCGTCGCAGGCGGCCATGACCGCCTTGCCGCCGTCGGGCAGGTGATGCTTGAACTCCAGCGCAAGGCTTTCCGCCAGCCTCTTGGCGCGCGTCTTTCCTGACAGATCCGTGAGACCCGGGGCCCGGTTGAGGCAGGGCACCATCGCCGCGAGATCCAGATCCTCGGACTTCAACGTGCGCGTGAAGCGGAACATGTTCTGTGCCGAGCGCATGTCGATTTCCATGGTCACCACGAATGCCGTGGAGGCCGTGTAGACCGTCTCGGACCAGTTCATGAGCGCCTGCGGCATGTCGATGACCACGTAGTCGAAGCTTGATTTCGCCACCTCGAGCATGGAAGCGACATCAGTGGGCGAAACGATGTCCAGCGGCAGGCTGTCGCGAGGCGCGGTCAGCACAAAAAGGCGATCCTTGTAGCTGGTCAGCGCCTGGGTGAAGGCGGTCTCGTCCATGTTGCCGGCCTCGGAGACCAGCTCGTAGACGGCCTCGCGGCGGGGCACGTCGAGATAGGTCGCGATCGAGCCGAACTGGAAGTTGAAGTCCAGCAGCGCGACGCGCCGGCCCTCCTGGCGCACGGCGTTGCAGAGCTCCCAGGCCAGGTTCACCGCCACGGTCGAGGCGCCGGTGCCGCCCGCGACGCCGTAGACGCCGACGATCTTGCCCTCGCGCCGCGCCTTGCCGCCGGTCGTCGTGATGCCGCGCGCCTTCTGGCTGCGGGCGACGCGGATGTTGTTGATCGCCTCGCGCAGCGCGCCCGGCGGATCGGGATACGGCGCGAACTCGGCCGCGCCGGCGCGGATCAGCATGTGCATGCTGCGCGACGAGACATCGCCGCAGACCAGCAGCGTGAACATCTCGGCCGCGTCGGCCTTGCGGATCAGCGCGGCGGTGCGCTCGACCGCCTCGGGCGTGTCGTTCGAGAGCGTCAGGATGATGAAGCTGAGCTCGCGGTCGCCCTCGGAAAAGACGTCCTCGGCCTCGGCGTTCGAGACCTCGACCCAGCCCTCGGCACCGATCTCGTTGTCGAGATCCTCGGCCAGCGCATCGATCTCGACGAAGTCGTCAGAGAAGACAAAGGCCTCCGGCTGGTCAGCCTTGTGGTCCTTCATGAACGGCAGCGCCATTTGCCCCTCTCCACGGCTCGAACCCACGGCGACCAGCGGGTCGCCCGGTCATGAGATCAGAGCGGCGCCCTTCGGCACCCCTCCCTTCGCCCCCATCACGAAAGTGCGCGCGGAAAACGCGAAGACCACAACTTGGACGCTCATGCCGAGGAATTGTGGCAGCAGTCAGACGCAAGACGCCGGACCCCGCCTGACGGAGGCGGGATCCGGCGAAAGCGTGTCACCCGCCGGTGCCGGCGTCGGTCTCTTCGGCCGTCAGGCCACCGGCCTGGTACAGGTCGTAGGTGCGCAGCGCGTACTCGCCGTCCAGCCCGTCGCCCACGAAGACGAAGTCGAAGCCGGCCACCGCGGTCACGCTGCGGCGGTTGCGGCGCTCACGCTCCTGCGTGGCCACCACGGGCTCGCTCTCGCCGCGGCTCTGCAGCGCGTCGAGGCGGTCACGCGCGACGCCCTTGGCCACCAGGTAGCCGAGCACCGTGCGCGCACGACGCAGGCCGAGGCGGTTGTTGTAGCGCTCGCCGCCCGGCGCATCGGCATGGCCGATGATCGCCATGCGCACGCCCTCGTTGGCCATGAGCCAGGCCGCCTGCTGGTCCAGCGCGCGACGTGCCTCGCTGGTCAGGCGGCTCGAGTCGAAGTCGAAGGTCACCGTGTCCGGCGCCGCCGCACGGAACGCCACCGAGAGGTCGCGCAACCGCTGCTCCACGTTGCCATAGGCGAGGTGGAGGTTCGAGTTGTAGGCGACGGCGTCACCGAAAGGCGGTTCGACGTAGCCGGCGGTGTCGTTGAACGAGCAGCCGGCCAGCAGGAAGCCCGCGCCGAGGCAGGCGAACTTGATCGCTTTCATGTCCGTCACTCCACGACGTAGCCGAAGGAACCGTCAAAGCCCTGCGACGGTGCGCCGATCTCGCGGGACGGCCCCTCGGTCCGGCCCAGCAGGAACAGGCTCCGCTCGTTCGGGATCTCGATGCGGTCTTGCGGAATGGCCAGCAGCCCCTCGTCCGCCACCGGCACCACCAGGTTGGCGGTGACGATGATCACGACCTCCTCCTCGTCCGAGCTGAAGGTCGTGTCGCGGAACAGGGTGCCGAAGACGGGGATGTCGCCCAGCCAGGGCACCTGGCCGACGCCATCCGAGAAGAACGAGCTGAAGAGGCCCGCGATTGCAAAGCTCTCGCCGTCGCGCAGGTTCACCGTCGTCTCGGCGCGCGTGGTGTTGAAGCCGACCACGCTGCCCACGACGCCCCCCGCGCCGGTGACGAGCGAGGAGTTCGACGGATCGACATCCGAGATCTCGGCCGAAAGCGCGATCGAGATCAGGTCGTCTTCCAGCACCGTCGGCAGGAAGCTGAGCGACACACCGATCGTCTTGAACTCGACGTCGGCGCCGTCCTCGGTGATGACCGGCACCGGCACCTCGCCACCCGCGAGGAACGAGGCCGTCGTGCCCGAGCGGGTGATCAGCGTCGGCTCGGCAAGGGTCCGGATGAAGCCTTTGTCCTCGGCCGCGTTGATCACGATGTTCAGGAAGCCGGTATCGCCGAAGGTGAACAGCGCCCCCAGGCTGCCGAAGCCCGACGTCGTCGTCGTGATCAGGTTCTCGATCGGGTCGAAGGAACTGTCGGTGCCCGTCTGGGTCGAGAACGACGCCGTGTCGTTGGCGTCACCGGCGCCCAGGGTCGACGAGATACCCAGCGTCTTGCCGATGCTGCGCTCCATCGTGGCGATGCGCACCTTGACGGCCACCTGCTGCGTACCGCCGACCGACATCATGTTCACGATGTTGCCGCCGATATAGGCGTTGGCCAGCGTCATCGCGCGGTCGACCACCGAAGCGCCCGATACGACGCCCGACAGGATGACCCCCCCGCCTGCAGGGCGCACGTCGATCGGCTCCTCGGGGAACACCTGTGCAAGGCGCTGCTTCAGCTCGCTCAGATCGGCCGAGACGCGGATCTCGACATTGGCGATGAGCTGCCCGTTCTCGCCCAGGAGCGTCAGCGTCGTGACGCCCCGCGCCCGGCCGAAGATATAGATGGCGCGGTCCGAAAGCGGCGAGACGTCGGCGATCTCGGGCTGTGCGACCGAAACCTCGACGAAAGGCTGTGCGCTCTCGACGACGATGGCGCGGTTGATGAGGACCGCGACGTCATCCGACGCCAGCCCCCGGGCCGTGCGCAGCACGGTCTGCGCCGCAGCGTTTGGCGCCGCATGTGCCAGCATAAACCCGGCGATCAACATCAAGCACCACAGGAAGCGTGGAGTATTGCGTCCCAGCATCACGGCGACTGCCCCCCCGAAGCACAGTGAGAGATTTCTCTGTGAGGTTACTAAGCCATGATGGAGTCAGGTGAACCAAGAGAAATTGCCCACCTGCGGGAGGGGTTCCACATCCGTGGCAGATGTGCCGCAAAAACGACGAGAGGACCGCAAGTCAGGGCGGTCCTCTTAACCATTTAGACACTTTTAACGTGTATCGGGAATCAGCGTTTTTAGTCGAACGCCTGTTCCGTGACGTTGTTGCCGCGGCGCACCCGGACGCGAGTCGAGTTATCGACAGGCACGGCCTCGGGCTCGATGTTGAACAGGTCGTTGACATCGACCGTCTGACCCTGCTCACCCTCCTGGGCAACGTCGCCGGCACCGCGCAGCGTGAGCGACAGGCGCCCGATCTGCTGGGCGAGCGACAGCTTCTGCGCATCGATGGCGCTGACATCGACCGTGGCGGTGCGCCCGACCTTCGGCGCGAGCACGCTGGTACCCTGCGAGCGCTGGTCGACGGCGATCACCAGCACGTCCGCCATGATGACGCGCGACTTGAGGCTGCCGCCGCTCTTCTCCGACAGCAGGATGTCGACGCGGTCGCCCGGCGCGATGAACCCGGCGACACCCGACAGCGCGTCGATCGGCAGCGCGAAGGCACGGCGGCCCTCGCGCAGCATCATCGCCATGCGGCTGTCCTCGCCAAAGCCCGAAACCTTGGTCTCCAGGATCGCCTCGCCGGACTCGATCGCACGCAGCGCCACCCGACGCTCCTGCATGATGTCGCCGATGAGATCCTCCGGAGAGGTGAAGGCGCCGGGGGGCACCGAGGCCGAGGGCCAGTCGATGATCCGGATCATGCTCTCCTCGATCGGCGCACCATAGTCGATGCGCTCCGAGGCGACGATGATGGGGACGGTCGACACCTGCTCCACCGGTTCAGCCTGCACGACGCGCTGCTGCTGATACTTGGAGAAGACCTTGTTGGCGTAGTAGAGAGATCCACCTGCCAGGCCGATCCCGACGATCAGGACAAGAATGCCGATCAGGCGCATGCCAACCCTCGCGTGTCGCTAGGTATCATGGCCAGCCCCTCGGGCACGGCCAGTCGAGACTATCGCTCCCGCCCGGGAAGGCGAGGGGCGGCTCAGTTCTCTTCCGGCAGGTCGAAATCGTCTGCCTGGACGTAGAGCACTTCCATCTCGTCGACGATGGCCTGTGTCTCGTTCGAGAGCAGCCCCATCATGCCGACGCCAAGGATGAGGAGACCGGCTGCCAGAGCGACCCAGTCGATCGTGACGGCGCCGTTGTCATCGGCCAGAAACTTGCGAAGAGCCACAGCCATACTCCCCAGTATGTAAGGCAATAAGATCGGTACCCGGAACAGAGGAACGCAGCAAGCCTAGACGTAGGTCGCGCGATCCCTGAGAAAAGGTGACCCCCGCGTTCGGGGATCACCGGAGCACGAGCGGCCGCAGCCGCGGGAGCGATTACTCGCTCGGCGCCGAAACGCTGGTCGCCTGGCCGAGCGACGACTCGATCGCGTCGATGACCTGCTGCAGCTCGTTGGTCAGCAGGCCGACAATGGCCACGCCGAGGATCAGCAGGCCGGCGGCCAGGGCGACCCAGTCGATGGTGACGGCGCCGCTCTCGTCCTTCAGGAAGTTCATCATGTCATCTCTCCACAGAGCTTTGATCGGTGTCCCCCGGAGCCACTCCATGGTCCGGGCCGGGAAATTGCGGTTCCTCGCCCCAACTCCCTGCAGAGGTTTGGTAGCACCACGGTCTCCCCGATGCAAAAGAACATTGGAAAAAACCCTCGCCTGAACCCCTCCTTAACTTTAAGTTGGTCGAAAGTCGGAAGAACAAGGCAGCCCCGCCACAATCCTATTCACTGGAGGTTGAATTGAGGCGACATTGTGGCATGGCGGTTTGGCCGCTCGTCTTCATCGGAATCGTTATCGGGACGGTTGGTTTCGAATCGGCCACCGCTGGGACACTTCAGAACAGCGTCCGTGTCGGGGACCGCTCGCGCATGCACATCGCCCCTGTGCCGACGCCCGGCAGCCGCACCATCCTGCCCGGCCCCGAGCGTCGCGTCCTCGGCCCCGACCGCGGCGCCCCCGGCAAGGACAAGGGGCGCATCCCGATCCCCGCCGCCGGCCCGCAGGACTGGTTCTGGGCCCTTCACAGGGTCGAGGCCGAGGCCGGCGCGCCCACCCGCTGGGGTGCCGCGCGCGACAGCCTCCGCACCCGCCGCAGCACCGGCAAGGGAATCGTCAGCACCGCCCTGATGCGCCGCGTGGTCGAACGTCACGGTCTGCGGATCGCCGCGGCGGCCGAGCGGCACACGATCTCGCCCGCGCTGATCGCCGCGGTGATCGCGGTCGAAAGCGCGGGCCAGGTCCGCGCCGTCTCCCATGCCGGCGCCATGGGGCTCATGCAGCTCATGCCGGCCACGGCGCGCCGCTTCGGCGTGAGCGACCGCGGCGACCCCGACCAGAACATCCGCGGCGGTACCGCCTATCTCAGCTGGCTGCTCTCGCGCTTCGGTCACGATCCGATCCTGGCGCTGGCCGGCTACAATGCGGGCGAGGGCGCCGTCGACCGTTTCGAGGGCGTGCCCCCCTACCGCGAGACGCGGGACTACGTGGTCAAGGTGTTCGACGCGCTGGTGGCGGCCGAGGCGCTCTGCGCCCGCCCGCCGGCCACGCCCCGCCATCCCTGCGACTGGACGGCGACGATCCGCACCGCCTCGGACGGCTGAGCCCGCCCGGACCCGCGCCGCGGGCTGCGTTGAACGCCCCCCGACTTCTCGGGCGCGCCCCTTCGGACGCCCCCCTCAGGCGACGAGCTTCGCCTCGGTCTTCTCCGCGATCTCGTCCGGCGAGACGTCCGGCGCCGTCTCGACCAGCTTCAGCCCGCCCTCGACCACGTCGAAGACGCCGAGGTTCGTGATGATCCGGCTCACCACGCCCTTGCCCGTCAGCGGCAGCGAGCACTCCTTGAGAAGCTTGGTCTCGCCCTTCTTGTTGGTGTGATCCATGATCACCACCACGCGCTTGACGCCCGCGACCAGATCCATGGCCCCGCCCATGCCCTTGATCAGCTTGCCGGGGATCATCCAGTTCGCCAGGTCACCGTTCTCGGCCACCTCCATCGCGCCCAGGATCGCGATGTCGATATGCCCGCCGCGGATCATTGCAAAGCTGGTCGATGAGGGGAAATAACTCGTCTCCGGCAGCTCGGTGATCGTCTGCTTGCCGGCATTGATCAGGTCGGCATCGACCTCGTTCTCGGTCGGGAAGGGCCCCATGCCCAGCATCCCGTTCTCCGACTGCAGCGTCACGTCGACGCCCTCGGGGATGTGGTTCGCCACCAGCGTCGGGATGCCGATCCCGAGATTGCAGTAATAGCCGTCCTCGATCTCCAGCGCCGCACGGGCGGCCATCTGGTCGCGGTTCCAGGGCATGTCTCTCTCCTTTGTCAGGCTCCCTCCCGCCCCGCCGCGCGGCCGGAGCGACGCGCGCGGGTGGGCGGGTGGGGCGGGCGTCGCTCCGGCCGCGCGGCGGGGCGGGCGCCCCCTCTCAGGCCGCGCTCAGCGTCCGCTTCTCGATGCGCTTCTCGTGGGTCGCCTCCAGGATGCGGTCAACGAAGATGCCGGGCAGGTGGATGTGGTCGGCATCGATCTGGCCCGGCTCGACCAGCTCCTCCACCTCGGCCACGCAGATCTTCCCCGCCATCGCGCAGTCCGGGTTGAAGTTGCGCGAGGTCTTGCGGAAGACGAGATTGCCGGCCGTGTCGCCCTTCCAGGCCTTCACGATGGCGAGGTCGGCGACGATCCCGCGCTCCAGGATGTAGGTCTCGCCGTCGAAGTCCTTGTGCTCCTTGCCCTCGGCCACCTGCGTGCCGACGCCGGTCTTGGTGTAGAAGCCCGGGATGCCGGCGCCGCCGGCGCGCAGCCGCTCGGCCAGGGTGCCCTGCGGGTTGAACTCGATCTCCAGCTCGCCCGCGAGATACTGCTGCATGAAGAGGTCGTTCTCGCCG
The DNA here is from genome assembly GCA_039820865.1 of Pseudomonadota bacterium. Lineage (GTDB taxonomy): Bacteria > Pseudomonadota > Alphaproteobacteria > Rhodobacterales > Rhodobacteraceae > Thermohalobaculum. The sequence goes on along the minus strand of JBCBPG010000025.1, from coordinate 3,426 downwards.
ACATAGGACGAGATCATCCTGGCGACCTGCCGGTCGTGCAGCAGCAGGCCCAGGCCGAAATCGTCGACGCCGCAGTTGTTGGACGCGATCACCAGCCCCTTGGTGCCCGACGCCCTGATCGCGTCGATCAGCGTCTCGGGGATGCCGCAGAGGCCGAAGCCCCCGGCCGCGATCGTCATGCCGTCGAACAGCACGCCGTCGAGCGCCGCGGTGGCGTCGGGGTAGACCTTCTTCATCGGGAACCGTCCTCCGGTCGCTGGGCGCGCCGGCAGCGCATCGGGCTCCCGGCTGGTCGGGCGGACCATAGACAATGCCCGCCCGCCGCCTCAAGCCTTCGCAGGCGCGGCAGGGACCGCGCCTGCCCGCCTCGGCTCAGAGGTTGAGCTGGTAGCTCGCCGGCACATAGCGGAACCCGTCGCCCAGCGGCTCGACATAGCCGAGCGCGGGCGCCGGCATGTGATAGCCGATGAAGGGCACCCGGTCGGCCGCCAGCATCCCGAAGACCTCGCGCCGCCGGGCCGCCGCCGCCTCCTTGTCCATGTCGAAGCGCACGTGCCAGTCCGGGCGCTGCAGCGACATGACATAGTGGTTGGCCGTGTCGGCGGTGACCGCCAGGCGCTCGCCCTCGCTCTCGAGGTGGAAGATCAGGTGGCCCGGCGTGTGGCCCGAGGCGTCGATCGCCTCGATGCCCGAGACGATGCTGTCGCCCGGCGCGAGCATCGTCGCCCGCTCGGCCAGCGGCACGACCTTGTCCTGCACCAGCTGCGCCCGCGACTGCATCGCGTCGTCGAAGAGCAGATCCTCGTTCGACCAGAAGTCGTACTCGGCCGCCGGGAAGAAGTAGGAAGCGTTGGCGAAGGTCTCGCCCGTCTCCTCGGTCAGCCCGCCGATATGGTCGCCGTGGAAATGGGTGATCGCGACATGGGTGATGTCGCCCGGCTGGATGCCGAGGGTGGCGAGCTGTGCGGTCAGCTGACCCGCGTTCGGCCGGCGCGCCGCCCCGTTGCCGGTGTCGAACAGGATCAGCTCCGAGCCGGTGTTCACCAGCGTCTGGGTAAACGGCACCTCCATCCGGTCGGCCGGCAGGAAGTTCTGCGCGGCCAGTGCCGCCACGTCCTCCTGCGTGACGTTCTGGCCGAAGATCGGGTGGGGCCCCGGGAATTGTGCGGCACCGTCGAGGATCGAGGTCACCTCGAAGCGGCCGACCTGGAAGCGCCAGATACCGGGGCGCAGCAGCCCCTGCTGCGCGGGCACCGCGGCGGCGGCGGGGGTGGCGGCCAGCGTGGGCGCGGCGGCGGCCGCGGCGGCGGCACCCGCCAGCAGCGAACGGCGGTCGAAGGTGGTGGTGCGGGTCATCGGGAGCTCCCGTATGCGTGACATCTGTCGCTTGGACGACCGGGCGGCCGCCGAGGCTGAAGATATCCCGCGCGGCGCCCGCGGCGACCATCACGCTCGGGTGAGCGCCTTCCGATCAGCCGCGCCGTCGATCAGCCGCGCCGTGCCAGCCGGCTCACGCCATGGCGCGTCTTGTCCCAGTAGGTGGGCGCCACGAAGAGCTCGCCCACCGCCTTCCAGGCCGCGATCGCCCCCAGCGTCCAGTAGACCGGCATCAGCGGCACCCAGAGCGCGAGGTCGAGCGCGCGCTTGCGCCAGACCGCCCGCAGCGCGCAGGACACCATCACCGCCTGGCCCACGATCAGCGAACAGGCCGCGGCCCAGAGCAGGCTCTCCGGCATCCAGTGCGCCCACAGACTGCCCCCCGTCGCCGCCGAGACCGCGAGCGAGAGCCAGAAGAGCGGCATCGCGAGATAGCTGACGGCCGCGCCCAGGAAGAGGACGTGGAAGCCGAGCCAGCCGAGCGGCCCCATCTCGCGCCAGAGCCGCCCCGGCGCGCGCACATGGCTGAGCCAGGTCAGCAGGAACCCCTTCAGCCAGCGCGACCGCTGGCGCATCCAGGGGACGACGCGGAAGTTCGCCTCCTCCTCGGTCGTGCTCTCGACCAGGCGCGTGCGCCAGCCGCGGCGGAAGAGGCGCATGCCGAGATCGGCGTCCTCGGTCACGTTGTGCGCGTCCCAGCCGCCGCAATAGGCCAGCGCCGCGCGGCGGAAATAGACCGAGGTCCCACCCAGCGGCACCGGCAGGCCCAGCCGCTCCCACCCCGCCAGCAGCACGTCGAACCAGATCGCGTACTCGATCTGGAAGCAGCGGCTCACCCAGTTCTCGCGCGCGTTGTGGAAGGCGAGGCGGCACTGCACGCAGCCATAGCGCGCGGGCAGCCCGGCAAAGGCGGCGGCCACGATGCGCAGCTGCTGCGGGTTCGGCCGGTCCTCGGCATCCAGCACGCCCACGATCGAGCCCTGGCAGAAGGCGAGCGCATAGTTCAGCGCCCGCGGCTTGGTCCGCGGCCGGCCCGGCGGGACCACCAGCACCGACCAGGCGGGCGGCAGCACCGCGGCCTCCAGCGCGCGGCGCGTGGGCGCGTCGTCGGCCTCGACGACCAGCTTCACCTCGAGCCGGTCGTCGGGATAGTCGATCCGGCCGAGCGCCTCGCTCAGCGGGCCGACCATGCCCGCCTCGCGAAAGAGCGGCACGATCAGGCTGATCCGCGGCAGTGCGGCCCCGGCCGGGCCGGCGGGCGGCGCCTCGACCGGCTCGTCGGCCAGGGCGCAGGGCGCCGGCCCGTGCCCCTCCACCTCGGCCGCATCGCGCCACCAACCGGCCGTGAGCGCCGCCAGCCGCATCCCGGCCGTCAGCGCGTTCATGACGATGAGCAGCAGGAAGGCGAGCGGTGTCAGCAGCGCCGCCGCCGGCAGCCACAGCGCCGCCAGCGCCGCCAGCCCCGCCGCGAGGCGCGCGCGGAGCCGTGCAAGGCCGCGCACGCTCTCCCCCGCCGGCAGCGCGTCGGCCGCGTCGCGGGCGATGCGCGGGCCGAAGCGCCGGGCCAGGGCGGCGTCCATCGCCCGCGTCTCCGCCTCGACGAAGAGCGCCGCCTCGCGCTCCAGCCCCAGCGCGCGGCACGTCCCCTCCAGCCCCCAGGCCCGGTCGGTCACCCAGACGACCTGGCCGGCCAGCATCCGCCAGGGCAGCACGCGGTGCACCAGCCAGACATGCGGTGGCGGCGCATCGGCCAGAAGCTCGGGGTCGGGCGGATCGCTCGCCAGGTCCGCGCGGCCGAGCCCCCAGCCGGGCGCCTCGACAGGGACCGGCGCAGGCGCGGGCGCAGGTGCGGGTGCGGATGTGGGGGCCAGCGCGGCGGGCATGGCGACCGACCCATCCGACGACAAGAGCGTGACGGAACCATCCATCGACAGAAGGGCGACGGGATCATCCGTCGACGGAAGGGCGACGGGATCGTCCGTCGACGGAAGGGCGACGGGATCGTCCGTCGACAGAAGGGCAACGGGATCGTCCGTCGACGGAAGGGCG
>JBCBPG010000024.1:0-14799 GCA_039820865.1 Pseudomonadota bacterium | reverse complement strand
GGGTCGGAGCTGGCGCCGATGGTCGATGGCGACCAGCGGGCGCGGCTCTTGCGCGGGCTCTTCGACAGCTACTACGCCGACCGGGCCGAGCCGGTGATCTTCGATACCAACCGCGCCTGGACCGCGCAGTTACCGGCGCTGATGCGGCTGTTCCCGGAGGCCAGGCTCGTATGCCTGGTGCGCGACGTCGCCTGGATCATGGACAGCCTCGAGCGCCAGTACCGCGACAACGCCTTCGAGAACACGCGCCTGTTCTCGAGCGGGGCCGAGCGGGCGACGGTCTACACGCGTGTCGAGGCGCTGGCCGGGGCGAACCGGCTGGTCGGCTTCGCCTGGCATGCGCTGCGCGAGGCCTGCTATTCCGACTTCGCCGACCGGCTGGTGATCGTCGACTACGACCTTCTGGCGTTGCGCGCGCCGGAGGTCTTCTCGCTGCTCTACGAGTTCCTGGGCGAGGCGCCCTTCGACCACGATTTCGAGGCGGTCGAGTACGACGCCCCTGCCTTCGACGCGGGCCTCGGCCTCGACGGCCTGCATCGCGTGCGCCCCAAGGTCGAGCCGCGTCCGCGCGAGACGATCCTGCCGCCGGACCTGTTTCGCAAGTACAGCCAGCTCGCCTTCTGGCGCGACCTCCCGAACTCCCGCGCCTTCCGCATCGTGCCGAGCCAGCCCGGCGAAGCCCCCGCCGCCGCCGAGAGCATGCCCGCCACGGTCGATCCCATCGCGCCCGAGGGCAGCGGCGCCTGAACGGGTGGCGCCGGCCAGCCGCCCGTGCTGCCGGAGGGGTCGCGGCGATGGCGCGGGCTGCGCGTGAACGCAGGCTGTGGCGCGCCCCCTCCCGCGTCAGGTTAGGGGCGGTCCGGTCAACAGGACGAGAACGACAGGTGGGCGATGTTCTCTTTTCGTTCGATTCTTGCTGGTAACCTGATACCGGGAGGGCCGGAGGCAGGGTGTCGGTCAGGCGAGGGCGCGCTCCACGGTGCGGCCGATGCGGAGCGCGGTCCATTCGCCGTGGGGCGGGGTGACGACCTGGAGGCTCGCGGGCAGGCCCCCGGCGCTGCCGCAGGGCAGTGCCAGGGCGGAGAGGCCGAGATAGTTGCCGGGGCGCGTGAAGCTGCCCGGCGAGACGGTCTGGTCGACGGCGTCGACCGGGGGGGCGAGGCAGGCGGTCGTCGGCGTCAGCACGGCGTCGATGCCGGCGGTCGCGCCGGCCCAGTCCGCGGCGGCGCGGCGGCGGTCGAGCAGGGTGGCGATGTAGTCGGCGGCGGCGATGTCGCGGCCGGCCCGGATGCGGGTGCGGACGTCGTCGTCGGCCGGGCGCCCGGGGTCGGCGAAGCGGGCGCCGTGATGGGTCCAGGCCTCGGCCGCGATGATCAGCCCGTTGCGGTCGCGGAGCGACGGCCAGGGGTCGGGCGGCGTCAGGTCGACGATCCGCGCGCCGGCGCGCTCGAGCGTGGCGACCGCAGCGTCGTAGAGCGCCATCACCGGTGCCTCGACCTCGGCCATCGCAGGGTCGTGGAGACGGCCGAGCGTCAGGCCCGTGACGCCCGCCTCAAGTGCCGCGAAGGGGCCGGTTGGCGCGGTCAGGGCGCGGGCGAGGGTGCCGGGGTCGGTGCCGCGCATGACCTCGAACATCAGGGCGGCGTCCCGGACGCTCGGGGCCATCGGGCCCGGGGTGTCGAGCGTGTGGCTGAGGGGCATGATGCCGTCGAGCGGCAGCTGGCCCTCGCTCACCTTGAGGCCGACGATGCCGCAGAAGGCCGCCGGCAGGCGCACCGAGCCGCCGGTGTCGGTGCCGACCGCCAGCGCCGCCATCCCCGCCGCCACCGCGACGCCCGATCCCGAGGACGAGCCGCCGGGCACGCGGTGCACGGTGTCGTCATGCGGGTTGCGCGGCGTGCCCAGCACCGTGTTCGTGCCCCAGCCGCCGAAGGCGCATTCGACCGTCTTCGTCTTGCCGACCAGCACCGCGCCCGCTCCGATCAGCCGGCGCGCCAGCGTGCCGGTCGCCGGCGCGATCCGGCCGGCCAGCATGGCCGAGCCCCAGGTGGTCTCGCGTCCCTCGAGATCGACGAGGTCCTTGAGCGCGATCGGCACGCCCTGCAGGGGGCCGAGGTCGTGGCCGGCGCCGAGCAGCGCGGTATGGGCATCGGCGGCGGCGCGCGCCTGGTCGAGGTGGAGCGTCTGGAAGGCGCCGAGCCGGCCCTCCCGCGCGGCGATGGTGTCGGCGACGCGGTCAAGGGCTGCGCGGGGCGTGTCCCGGCCGCTCCGGAAGGCGGCGGCGAGCGCGGTGGCGGAGAGGGTCATCACGGCCTCCATCGGGCGGCGCAGGGGCCCCGCCGGACGCGGGCGCCCGCGGGTCTCTCCCCGACTACCATCCGCGCGTCCCGCGGTCGCCGGGCTTGATCGGCGCCCCGGCCGGCCACTGCGATCGAAGCGGCGCCATTCCAGACGTCTTCGAAGACGTGCTGCAGGTGGATGCCTGCAAGGCCCTTGCTGGCGAACGTCTCGACAAGCGCACCCGATACGACGTGATGGACGGCATCCGCGCGGCGTTCCTGCCAGATGCCAGCCCGGCCAATGACGGCGAGGCCGTCGCTGACCCAGGCCCGACCGTCTCCCCGGGATCCGGGGCCGTTCAGCCGGCCGGGGTGATGCGGGGCATCGGGCCGCCGGCGGCCGCCTCGACCGCGGCGGCGGCGCGCAGGACGGCAGCCTCGCCCCAGGCCGGGCCCGCGATCTGGGCGCCGATGGGCAGGCCCCCGGCGTCGCGGCCGACCGGCACGCTGGCGGCGGGCAGGCCGAGCAGGTTCCACGGGTAGGTCAGGCGCCAGGAGACGGCGACGATGCTCTCGGCCCGGCCGGCGATCTGCACCTCGGTCTGGCCCATGCGCCAGGCGGTGAGCGGCATGGTCGGGCTGAGGACGACGTCGATCCCGGCGAAGCGCGCGGCCATGGCCTGGCCGAGGCGGCGGCGATAGCGCTCGGCCGTCAGGTAGTCGGCGCCGCTGACCATGCGCCCCATCTCGACCAGCAGGCGCACGTCGGGGGTGAAGGCCGCGACATGGCCCGCGCGCAGGCGCTGGTCGTGATAGGCGGTGGAGGAGGCGAGCTCGATCGCGAAGATCGCGCCGAGGCCGTAGTCGAGATCGGGCAGGTCGAACTCTACGATCCGCGCGCCGGCGGCGGTGAGGCTGTCGATGACGCCCTCCATGGCGCGCCCGACCGGCTCGGTCAGGCCCTCGAAGAAATGGCGGCGGCAGATCCCAATGCGCAGGCCCGCGGCGCCCTCGCCCATCGCGGCCTGCCAGCGCGCGAGGTCGGGGGGCGGGCGGTGGGCCGTGCCGGGATCGGACGGGTCGGGGCCGGCCATCGCGGCGGTGAGGATCGCGCAGTCGCCGACCGAGGCGGCGAGCGGGCCCGCATGGTCCAGCGACCAGCTGTGCGGCACGATGCCCCCGCGTCCGATCAGGCCATAGGTGGGCTTGAGCCCCGCCGTGCCGCAGAGGCTGGCGGGGATGCGGATGGACCCCCCGGTGTCGGAGCCGAGCGCCGCCGCGGCCAGCCCCGCCGCGACCGCCGCGCCCGAGCCGCCGGAGGAGCCGCCCGGCACGCGGCCGAGGTCGTGCGGATTGGCCGTGGGCGGCGTCTCCATGCCCCAGGCGTATTCGTGCATCCGCGTCTTGCCGAGGATGATCGCGCCCGCCTCGCGCAGGCGGGCGACGGCGGTGGCGTCCTCCTCCGGCCAGTCGAGGCCCGGGGCCGCGGTGCCGGCCGTCGTCGGCATGCCGCGGGTGGCGTAGTTGTCCTTGATCGCGACCGGGATGCCGTGGAGCGGGCCCTTGATGCGCCCGGCGGCGATCTCGGCGCCGGCGGCCTCGGCCTCGGCCCTTGCGCTGGCGGAGAGATGGACGAAGGCGTGCAGGCGCCCGTCGAGCGCATCGATCCGGGCGGTGTAGGCCTCGACCAGGTCGACCGGGGTGAGGCGCCGGGCAGCCAGTGCCTCGCCCAGCGCGGTGATCGCCAGCTGCCAGGGCTCGGCCGTCATGCGGCGTCGTCCGGCATGTCTTCCGGCGGGACCTCGGGGGCGAAGGTGACGGCGGGCGCCGTCTCGCCGAGGTCGAGGGTCCGCAGCCTGTCGATCTCGGTGCGGATCGCGGCGAAGGCGGCGGCGACCTCGGCCAGGCGCTCGGGTGGCAGGTCGAGGCCGGTCAGGACGCCGGGGTCCAGCGGGTCGGGATCGGGCATGGGCGGCCTCAGGGCTCGGCGCTGCCGCCGCCGCCGGGGCGGTTCGGCGGGGATTCCAGCAGCATGTCGACGGTGGCGGGATCGGGCGGTGACGCCGCTGCCCCACGCCGGGGCATGCCGGCGACGAAGGGCGCGAGCTGGGCGGTCGCGACGGTCAGCACGTGGCGCAGCCGCGCGATCGGGTCGGCATCCTCGTCGACACGGAGGTCGACGCGGGGATAGGCCTCGGCATTCAGGACCATGAGCGCGGCCGACTGCCGGCCCCGCCGGTCGCCGCCCGAGGCCTGCGCCGCCTCGAGTGCGCGCATCAGCCTCTCCTCCAGCGCCGCGCCGGAATCGGCGGCGAAGGCGGCGGCCATGGCGTCGATCACGGACTGGCCCGTCAGCATGTTGCCCTGCGCGGCGAAATCCGCGCCGGTGACCTGGCCGCACCACGGGGTGCAGCCGGCACCCGTATGGGCGGCGCCGGGTCCGGTCGCGCCGATCAGGCCGATCTGGCGCAGACCCTCGGCCGGGTCCTCCGCCAGGACGGCGTCCAGCGCCGCGCCCGCGCCCGCGCCAGTGCCCGCACCGGCACCGGCACTGGCACCGGCATCCCGGGCCATGCGGTCGAGCGCGTCGTGGGCGAGATAGGGGTTCACCCAGGACTGGGTGCTGGCGATGCCGATGCCGGGGCGGGGGACGAGGCAGACGGCGCCGACCGCCGGCACCGCCGAGGCGACGCAGGCGCCAAGCTCGCCCGTGCGCTCACAGCGGCCGACCAGCGAATAGGTGTTGGCCTCGCTCATGGGTCAGACCTTCAGATGCTCGGCCAGCGCGGTGGCATCGGCTCGCCCGCCGGCGACCCCCTCCTCGACGATCTCGCCGAGCTTGAGCACCGCGAAGCGGTCGGCGACCGAAAGCGCGAAGCCCAGATGCTGCTCGACCATCAGGACCGCGACGCCATGGGTGGTGCGGGCGGTGGCGATCGCCTCGGCCATGCGCTCGACCATGGTGGGCTGCAGCCCCTCGCTGATCTCGTCGACCAGCATGACGCGCGGCCGGGCGATCAGCGCGCGCGACATCAGCAGCATCTTCTGCTCGCCGCCCGAGAGCGTGCCGGCGCGCTGCTTCAGCCGCTCCAGCATCCGCGGGAAGACGTCGTGGAGGGCACCGACCCGTTCGGCGAAGCGGCGGTCGTCGGGCGCGCCGAGGCGCAGGTTCTCCTCGACCGTCAGGTCCTGGAAGATCGTGAACTCCTGCGGGGCATAGGCGACGCCGTCGCGGGCGACGCGGTGCGGCGCACGGCCGGTGATGTCCTGGCCGTCGAGATGCACGCGGCCGTGGCGCACCGGCAGGAAGCCCATGATGGTCTTGAGCAGCGTGGTCTTGCCCATGCCGTTCTTGCCGAGCACGGCCAGCACCTCGCCGGGGCCGAGCGCGACCGAGACGCCGCGCAGCACCATGGCGCCGCCATAGCCGGCGGTGACGGCGTCGGTCGAGAGGATCGCGGTCATGTCACCTGCTCGCCGGCATAGACGGCCTTGACGAGGTCCGAGGCGATCACCTCCTCGACGCTGCCCTCCATCAGCAGCGCGCCCTGGTGCAGGACGACGATGCGCGAGGAGATGTCGCGCACGAAGTCGAGGTCGTGCTCGATCAGCAGGATGCAGAGCCCCCATTCCCGGGCGAGGCGGACCAGGACGTCGCCGATGGCGCCGCGCTCGGCCTTGGTCAGGCCGGCGGTCGGCTCGTCGAGCAGCAGCACCGTGGGCTCGGTCGCCAGCACCATCGCGAGTTCGAGGCCGCGCTTCATCCCGTGGGAGAGCTCGCGCGTCTCGAGCTCGAGGCGGGTGTCGAGGCCGGTGGCGCGCAGGATCTCGAGCGCGGGCTCGGGCAGGTGGACCTGGCTCCGCCGGCTGAAGCGGGCGGCGCCGTCCTGCTTGAAGCGGGCGAGCATCAGGCACTCGCCCACCGTCAGCGTCTCGAACAGCGAGGTGTTCTGGAAACTGCGGCCGATGCCAAGCGCCGCCACCTCCTGCGGCGCGCCGCGGCCGATCGCGGTGCCGCCGACCTCGACCGTGCCCGACGAGCGCTCGCCCCCGTCCGAGATGCAGCGCATCAGCGTGGTCTTGCCGGCGCCGTTGGGGCCCACGATGGACAGGATCTCGGAGCCCCGGCCCTCGAGCGTGATGCCGTCGAGCACCTTGAGGCTGCCGTAGTGGCGCGAGAGGTCGCGGATGGCGAGGGGGGCGGCCGGGATGGCGGCGCCGGTGGTGCGCTGGGCGGTGGGGATCAGCGTGATCGGCCGGGCCGTGCGCCGGCCGCCGAGGCCGACGGCGCCGAGCCCGCGCGCGATGGCGCGCCCCACCACCGGACCCAGCCCCTGGGGCAGCAGCACGATGACGGCGACGAAGGCGATGCCGACCATCAGCGTCCAGAGGAACGGCAGCTCGCCCGAGAGGTAGGAGGCGGTGACGTCGATCCCGATGGTGCCGAAGATCGGTCCCAGCAGCGTCGCCCGGCCGCCGAGAGCGGTCCAGATCAGGAGCTCGGTGCCCAGCAGGAAGCCGCCAAGCTCGGGCGCGACGACGTTGGTGAAGGCGGCATAGCCGAAGCCCGCGCCCGCCCCGATGGCGCCCGCCACCGTCATCAGCGCGATCTTGATGCCCGAGACGGGGATGCCGAGATAGGCGCAGCGGTCCTCGTTCTCGCGGATCGCGACCAGCAGCCGGCCGAAATCGCTCTTGACGAAGAGCCAGGCCAGCGTGGCGGTCGCGATCAGGTAGACGCCGGCGATGTAGAACCAGGTCTCGAACGACCAGTAATAGGTCGGAAACGCCGAGAGGCCCGAGGACGAGCCGGTGAAGCGCCCGCCGGCAAAGATCACCTGGACGACGACGATGGGCAGCGCCAGCGTGATGATCGAGGCATAGAGTGGCGAGGCGCCGTGGTAGAAGGCGAGCCAGCCGATCGCGAGGCCGACAAGCGCCGCCGCCGCCATCCCCGCCACCAGCGCCCCGATCGCCCAGCCCGGCCCGAAGCCGTAATGCGTGAACGTCAGCGCGCAGGCATAGGCGCCGATGCCGAAGAAGGCCGACTGCCCGAAGGTGAGGATGCCCGTATAGCCCCAGAGCACGTCGACCGTCATCGCCAGCGACGCCAGGAACAGCGCGCGGATCATGATGTTGGTCGTGTAGGTGTCGAGGAAGAAGGGCGCGACGGCCAGCACCGCCAGCGCCGTGACGGCCCCGATGGCCGCGGTACGCCAGGCCCGCCGGCCCGAGGCGGGCGGCGACGGTGGCGCCACGGGGCCCGTTGCCTCAACCAAGACTGAGCCCCCGCGGGTTGATCCGGAGCAGCGCGGCCGCCAGGACCACGATGGTCATGCCGCCCAGGATCGGGCTCACGTAGGTCGAGACCAGCACCTGTGCGCCGCCGAGGATCAGCGAGGCCAGCAGCAGGCTGGGGATCGAGACGCCCGAGACCAGGACCAGCATGAAGGAGTTGACGAGCCAGGGCAGCCCCATCGTCGGGTCGACCGAGATCAGCGGCGTGATCAGCGCCCCGGCCGCGCAGGCCAGCCCCGCGCCCAGCCCGAAGGTGATCGCGCGCACCCGCGTCGAGTCGATCCCCAGCCCGCGCGCCAGCGTCTCGTTCATGATCACCGCCCGCGCGTTCAGCCCGAAGCGGGTGAGGTAGAGCAGGGCGGTCAGCGCCGCCCCGATGCCGAGCGCGATGACCGAGATCGTGAGCCGCCAGGCCGAGTACTCGATCTCGCCGAACGCCAGCGTGCCGGCCATCGGGCTCTCCGCGAACTGCACCTCGCGCCCGAAGCCGAGCGTGATCAGCTGGACGATCACGATGCCGAGGCCCCAGGTCGCGAGGATGGCGTCGAGCGGGCGGTCGTAGAGCGGGCGCACGATGAAGCGCTCGATCACGATCCCGCCCGCGAACCCCACGACCAGCGCCGCGGGCGCGGCCAGCCAGGGCGTCACCCCGACCTCGGTCGTCATCATCGCCGTGTAGCCGCCCACGGTCAGGAAGGCGCCATGGGCGAAGTTGATGAGCTTCATCACGCCGAGGATGATCATCAGCCCCGCCGCCACGGCGAAGAGGATCAGCGCCGTCGTCGCCATGTCGAGGATGAGGATCACGCGGCCTCCGATCGGTCCGTGGGGCAGGGGGCCTTCGCCGGCGGTGCCGGCTGCGGCGTCGCCGGCAGGGCCCCGGCGACGCCCCGATGCGGCGGTGGGCTCAGCCCGCGAACTGCGGGCACTGCTCGCCGGGGTCGACGTTCTGGAAGCTCTGGATCACCTCGACCGTCCCGTCGGCCTTGACCTGGCCCAGATACATCGTGAGCGGCGCATGGCGCTGCTTGTTCATCTGGATCGTGCCGCGCGGGCCGGTGAAGGCCACGTCGTCCAGCGCCTCGATCACGGCCGAGGGCTCGGTCGAGCCGGCCGCCTCGACCGCCATCTTGTACTTGTAGATCGCCTCGTATTGCGGGACCGACAGGTCGTTCGGGGTCTTGAGGTCGTCGCCGAACTTCTCGGCCATCGCCGCGAGGAAGGCCTGGTTCTCGTCGCTGGGGATCGAGGTGAGGTAAGAGGCCGCGATGAAGATGCCGGTCGCGTCGCCGCCCATGGTCTTGGCCGTGCCCTCGTCGACGGCGAGGTTGCCGTAGGGGATGTCGACACCCGCCGCGCGGAGCTGCTTGGTCAGCGTCACGTTCGGCGCGCCGCCCGCGGTCGAGGTGATGAGCGCGTCGGGGTTCGCCTCCTTCAGCGCCGAGATGATCGCGGTCCAGTCCGAGCCGTCCATGGGCAGGTATTCCTCGCCCAGCACCTCGCCGCCCTGGCCCTCGACATAGGAGCGCGTGAATTCGAGCATGCCGCGCCCGAAGGCATAGTCCGAGCCGATGAGGAAGTAGGTCTTGGCGTCGAACTCCTTGGCGAAATGGTCGACGATCGGCGCCACCTGCTGCTCGGGCACCCAGGCGTTCACGTACATCCAGGGGCTGCAGGAGCGGCCCTCGTAGAACGAGGTGTAGATGTAGGGGGTGCGGCCGCGGTTCACGATGGGCAGGCCGGCATTGCGCGCGGCCGAGGTCTCCATCGAGATCAGCACGTCGACCTCCTCCTTGAACACCAGGCTGTCGAAGGCGCGCTGCGCGCCCTGCGCGCCCGAGCCGTCATCGGCGACCACCAGCTCGATCTGCCGGCCGAGGATCCCGCCGGCGGCGTTGATCTCCTCGGCGGCGAGCTCGGCCGACTGGACGACCGAGGGGGCGACCACGCTGTTGGCGCCCGAGAGGCCGACGGGGATGCCGATCTTGATCGGGTCGGCCGCGCCGGCGGCCAGCGTCGAGAGCGCGAGCGCGGTCGCGGCGGTCAGCGTGAAGCGGATGGGGGTCATGGGGGCCTCCGTGCCTGGTGTCATGGTTGGGGGTCAGCGCCAGCCGGGCGCGATGTCCGAGCCGAGCGCGGCGCCGTAGAGGTCGTCGCGCCGGTCGCGCACGATCTGGTTGAAGGCGTTGAGCTGGCGGCCGCGCCGCGCCTCGGCCAGGTTCACGCGGGCGGTCAGCATGGTCTCGCTGTCCTCGGGGGCGGGGCCGGCGAGCGGCCAGCCCTGGTTCGAGACGATCAGCGACTGGCCGATGAAGGGCTGGCCGCGTTCGGTCCCGGTGCGGCAGGCCGCGGCGACGAACATCGAGTTGGAATGCGCCGCCGCCTGGCAGAGGATGTTGGCCATCGCCGGCTGGTCGGCCGGCTGCGAGGGCATCGGGACCCAGTTGGTCGGCACGCAGACGATGTCGGCGCCCTGGACCGCGAGCAGGCGCCAGGCCTCGGGGAACCAGCCGTCGTAGCAGATGAGCGCGCCGATCCGGCCGAGCCGGGTGCGGAAGACCGGGTAGCCGGCGTCGCCGCGCTCGAAGAACAGGGCCTCGGCCGCCCAGAGATGGGTCTTGCGATAGACGCCCAGCATGCCCTCGGGCGCGATGACGACGGCGCTGTTGTAGAGAACGGGGCCCGCGCGTTCGGCGAAGCCCGCGACCACGTGCATGTCGCGCGCCCTGGCGACTGCGGCCCAGGCGGCGATCGAGGGGCTGTCGGCGGGGTCGGTGGCCAGCGCGAAGGCCTCCTCGCGGGTCTCGAAGACATAGCCGCTGTCGGCGAGCTCGGGCAGGACGGCGAGGTCGGCGCCGGCGGCGGCCGCCTCCTCCAGCGCCGCGACGCTGCGCTCGACGTTCTCGGCACGCGCGCCGACCTGCGGCTCGATCTGCAGGCAGGCGACGGTGATCTCGGCTTCCGGCATGGCCATCGGCTCGGGCTTCTCCCGCGTGGGCTGATCGGTCCTCGCGTCATAGGCGACCGATGGATGGCCATGAGTCAAGAAACTTGAATTTTGAGCCGCCAGTTTTTTCCGCAAACGACCGCCGCTGCCTGCAGAAGCGGCGGTGGCTGCCGTCCCGGTGGGCGGACGCGGTCAGAAGGTGGGGGGCGTGTTGACCCACAGCACCCGAGCGACGCTGTCGCCGGGGTTGCGGTAGCCATGCGGCAGCTCGGAGCGGAAATGGAAGCTGTCGCCCGGCTCGAGCACCCAGGTCTTGCCGTCGACGACCAGCTCGAGCCGGCCCTCGAGCAGGTAGCCCATCTCCTCGCCCACATGGGCGATCAGCCCGTCCGAGGCACCGCCCGGCAGCACGATGTGGATGTTGCCCTGCAGCATGGTGGCGGCATCGTGGGCGACAAGGCGTTCGAGGATCACGCCGTCGCCGCTGCGCAGGGCATCGTCGTCGAGGCGGGGCCGCTGGCCGCGGCGGCTCACCACCTCGCCCGCGCCGGCCTCGTCGAACAGCGTGGCGACGTTCAGGTCCAGCGCCGCGGCCAGCCGGCGCAGCAGCGTCAGCGAGGGGTTCACGCGCTGCGTCTCGATCTTCGACAGCATGCTCTCGGAACAGCCGGCGCGGGTGGCGAGCTCGGACAGCGTCAGCTCGCGCAGGCGGCGGTAGCGTCGCAGCTTGGGGCCAAGCCGGGCGCGGCTCGTCGTGTCGGTCATCGCCATCTTGAATGACTTGAACGCCGCGACGCCCCATGACAAGGCGGTTGACGCCGCCGCCTGCGGCCGTGGCCGGGGCTGCGACACGCGCGGCACATTCCGGCGGCCGGCGACGGAGGGTTCAATGGCATCGAATGACGGCGGATCCGGGGCCCAGCCCTCCGGCGGGGCGGGCGACAACCTGCGCATCGACGGCACGCGGCTCTGGGACAGCATCACTGCCATGGCCGAGATCGGGCCCGGCGTGGCCGGCGGCTCGAACCGCCAGGCCTGCACCGACGCCGATGGCGAGGGCCGCGCGCTGTTCAGTCGCTGGTGCGAGGAGGCGGGTCTCGCCATGGGCCTCGACGCCATGGGCACGATGTATGCCCGGCGCGAGGGGACCGACGCTGACGCGCTGCCGGTCTGCGTCGGCAGTCATCTCGACACCCAGCCGACGGGCGGGCGCTATGACGGGGTGCTCGGCACGCTGGCGGCGCTTGAGATCGTCCGCACGATCGAGGCGCTGGGCATCCGGACGCGCCGCCCGATCGTGGCGATCAACTGGACCAACGAGGAGGGCGCGCGCTTTGCACCCGCGATGATGGCCTCGGGCGTCTATGCCGGCATCTACGACCTCGACTGGGCACATGCGCAGACCGATGCCGAGGGGCGGCGTTTCGGCGACGAGCTCGCCCGCATCGGCTGGATGGGCGCGGAGCGGCCGGGCGCGCGGGAGATGCATGCCTTCTTCGAGCTGCATATCGAGCAGGGCCCGATCCTCGAGGCCGAGGACATCGAGATCGGCGTCGTCACCGCCGGGCAGGGCCTGCGCTGGATCGAGATGACGCTGACGGGGCGCGAGAGCCATACCGGCACCACCCCCATGCCGCTCAGACGCGATGCGGGTCTGGCGCTGGCGCGGATCACCGAGCTGGTGCACGAGGCGGCGATGGCGCACCAGCCGAACGCCGTCGGCGCCATCGGCCATGTCGAGCTGCACCCGAACTCGCGCAACATCATCCCCGGCCGTATCGTGGCGACGGCGGATATCCGCAGCCCGGACCTCGAGACGCTGAAGGCGATGGAGGCGCGGGTGATCGGCGAGGGGCGGGCGATTGCCGAGGCGCTGGGCGTCGGCTTCGAGCATCGCCTCTCGGGCGCCTTCGACCCGCCGGTCTTCGATCCGGGCTGCGTCGACATGGTGCGCCGGGCGGCCGGGCGGCTCGGCTACAGCCACCGCGACATCGTCTCGGGCGCAGGGCACGACGCCTGCTGGGTCAACAACGTGGTGCCGACGGCGATGGTGTTCTGCCCCTGCGTCGGCGGGCTCAGCCACAACGAGGCCGAGGAGATCACGCCCGCCTGGGCCGAGAAGGGGACCAACGTGCTGATGCACGCGGTGCTGGAGGCGGCCGAGATCGTCGCCTGAGAGGCGGTCCCGCGTCAGTCGTCCGGCATCCGGGCCCGGAGCCCGGCGATGACCATCTCGGCGGTGGCCCGCGAGCAGGCGAGCGGGATGTCGTAGACCACGGCGAGGCGGGTCAGCGCCTTGACGTCGACATCGTGGGGCATGGCCGAGAGCGGGTCGATGAAGAAGATCAGCGCGTCCAGCCGCCCTTCGGCGATCAGCGCGCCGATCTGCTGGTCGCCGCCGAGCGGTCCGCTCTTGAGCGGTGTCACGTCGAGCATGGGATAGGCCTCGAGGATCCGGCCGCCGGTCGTGCCCGTCGCGACCAGGCGGGCGCGCGACAGGCAGGCGCGGTGCTGGCCGACCCAGTCGACCAGCGCGGCCTTGCGCGCATCGTGGGCGATCAGGGCCACGGTCGGCGGCGAGGCGGCGGCTGCGGCCATCAGGCCAGCTCGCGCGTCGCGGCGGTGCCGTCGCCGGTTCGGGCGCCGCGGACCAGAAGCTCGGTGTCGGGCGAGAAGCGCGCCTGCAGCGGCAGCAGCGCCGCGCCCAGCACCCGCGCGCGCGGCCCGATGGTGCCGGGGCGCAGATCCGCCGGCGCGAGGCCGGTCAGGTCGAAGGCGCCGCGCGCGTCCGCGATCCGCGCGATCAGGTCGTCGCGCCAGGCGGGCGGCAGCATGCCGTCGATGACGACGACCTCGAAATCGATGACGGCGAGGGCGGCGGCGATCGACCGGGCCAGCGCCTCGGCCGCCGGGCGGGCCCAGGTCTCGTAGATCACCGCGGCATCGGGAGCGTTGCCGGCCAGGGCCTGTCCGGGCGCGACATCACCCTCGGCCAGCAGCCGTTCCAGGTCGATGACCGAGGCGGTGTTGATGAGCTGGCCGCGCCCGTCCCGTCGCGCGGCGGTGGCGACGGGCATCGAGCCGATGGCGCCGGCATTGCGCTGGGGGCCGGGGAAGAGGCGGCCGTCCAGCACCACGCCGCCGCCGACGAAGGTGCCGAGATAGATGTAGAGCGCGCTCGAGCTGGTGATGGCATGGCCGGCGATCATCTCGGCCGCGCAGGCGGCGGTGGCGTCGTTGTAGCGGGTGACGGGCAGGCCGGTCGCCGCGGCCATGCGGCCCTCGACATCCATCCCGGCCCAGCCGGCCAGCTCCGCGGGCGGCAGGCGCAGCTCCTCGGCCCAGCCCTCCAGCCCGTCGGGCATCGCGATGCCGGCGCCGACCAGCCGGTCACGCCCGTAGCCCGTTCCGGACGCGACCGCGGGCAGGCGGTCCAGCAGGCCGCAGGCCAGCCGCCCGGCGCGCGCCATGGTGGCGTCAGGGAAGGGGGCGTCGTGGCGTTCGCTCGCCTCGTCGACCACGTCGCCCACGAGATTGACGACCATCGCCTCGACGCTGCGCCGGCCGATCTTGACGCCGAGCGAGAGCGCACCTTCGGGATTGGGCGCGATCGGCGTCGAGGGCTGGCCGACATGGCCGCGCACCTTGTCGCGCTTGAGCAGCAGGCCTTCCTCGACAAGGCTGTTCACGATGACCGAGGCCGCCTGGCCCGAGAGGCCGGTCGCGCGCGCGATATCGGCCTTGGAGAGCGGTCCCTCGCGCAGCAGCACGCTGACGATCAGGCGTTCGTTGTAGGCCCTCAGGCCCGCGCTGTCCCCGCCGCGCATGCTCTCTCTCCTCCGGTCACGAGATGCACAGGTTAAGGGGAAAGATTGGCAAATCAATCTGATTTAATAATTGACGAATCATACGCCCGCTGTCTGACTCCTAGCACGGGTACGACGCGTCGCCGGCGGCGCGGCGGGCGCATCGGGCGATGCGGGACCCCGAAGGACCCACTGGGGAGACCATCACGCCATGGCCCGCGCCATCCGCCCTCATGCCGGGATCCTCGGTGCGCGCGCTCCGGTCGCGTCCTGAGATGTTCGTCGTCTGCGGCGAGGCGCTGTTCGACCTGTTCGGCGTGGAGGGAGCCGGCGGCCTCGCCTTCGACGCCCGGATCGGCGGCTCGCCCTTCAACGTCGCCGTCGGGCTCGCGCGCCTCGGCCAGCCCGCCGCGCTGTTCACCGGCATCTCGACCGATCCGCTGGGCGAGCGCCTCGCCGCGGCGCTGGT
>JBCBPG010000023.1:0-14845 GCA_039820865.1 Pseudomonadota bacterium | reverse complement strand
CAACATACGAAGACTCCAACCAACCTGCGACCGGCGTGAAAACGGTGTTGGTTGGTGGTGAGTTAGTTGTCGACGATGGCACGCTGGTTCTTGACGCCGACAACGGCCAACCAATACGCTGCGCAGTGACGAAGTAGTCAGCTCGACCGAGCGTGATGATGAACGTGTCTACACACTAGAGAAACGGCCATGTTGCAAGCCTCAATGGCGGCGGCCGATCACACGACCATCCACCGCTGGGGGCAGCGCTATGCCCCCAAGATGGATGGTCGTGTGATCGGCCGCCGCCATTGAGGCTTGCAACAGGGCTGTTTCTCTAGTGTGTAGAGACGTTCATCATCACGCTCGGTCGAGCTGACTACTTCGTCACCGCGCGGCGTATTGGTTGGCCGTTGTCGGCGTCAAGAACCAGCGTGCCATCGTCGACAACTAACTCACCACCAACCAACACCGTTTTCACGCCGGTCGCAGGTTGGTTGGAGTCTTCGTATGTTGCGTTATCTCTGATCGTATTGGGGTCAAAGACAACAATATCTGCGTCCATTCCAACCTGTATGCGGCCCTTTGAGCGCATTTGAGGAACGAATTCTTCCAGTGTTTGGGCTGGCATTAAAGTCATCTTCCGGATCGCTTCATTCATTGAAAGCAAACCACGCTCGCGGACATAATATCGCAGGACTTTGGCAAAGGCACCTGCGGAGCGAGGATGGCTGAAGACGTTATCAGGCAACGGCCAAGCATCTCCAGTGTATGTCAGGACAATCCCATTATCATCAATGTATGACCAAAACACTGCATCCGACGCAATCAAAACTGCTGGATGGGTGATCGATGCATCAATGAACGACAGTTCTTCAGGAACATCCTCGTCGAGGAAGTGCCATGTCACAAAAGTTCCGGGCTCGTTAGCCTGATAGTCCTCCAACTCTTCTTCGGTAAGCCTTTTGTCCCCAAGTTGAAAGGCTTGGGCCGATGTGTTCAATCGTTCTCGCCAATCGTCCCCGCTGAACATGGCCGACCCGATGACCGTGTTGCCGGCGCCGTAGGGATATGCCTCAGCTGTCACCGGAATGCCGGCGGCTTGAGCGCGTTCCAGCAAATCAAGATTTACCAAGGCATCGCGTACCGATGTGCTGTTGATATGGCTGATGTGCATATGCGCGCCGGTTAGCGCGGCATTTGAAATAAGCTCCTTTATGGAATCGAACGATCCATTCGGCTGCTGCTCACCGATGTAGCGCACATGAGAATACGTCGCGACGTCGTATTCTTTGGCCAATTTGGCCAGTGCAAAATACTCTTTCTGACCATATCCTGGGGCATAGCCTGCATTGATGCCGATGCCCAGCCCACCTTCTTTCAGGCCCTGTTCCACAAGGCCGAGTATCCGTTCGCTTTGCTCGGCTGTTGCAACATCATTCTTCCAATCAGACTGTGCCTGAGCATTCTGAAAGTATGATGGTATCGCCAAGGGAACGTTCCCGGCGAAAGTGGCGATCCGACCAAATGTCCAGGCCGCGGATGCACCGTAATTGATTGGCGTCAACTGCTCTGCTTGCGCATCGTACCAGTCGCCAATTGGCAATACGCCGGATTCCAGTTCCAGAATGGTCGTGACCCCCTGCATGACCTGCATTCGCATGTCACCGACTGCCATGCCATGTGCGTGAAGATCGATGAAACCGGGCGCGACGATGTGGCCGGTGGCGTCAATCACGACATCACCCTGTAAAGAGAACTCGCTGATCGAGGCGATCTTGCCATCATTGACGGCCACATTGCGGATCGCATCCAGACCAGTTTCAGGATCGATGACCCGACCATTCTGAAGAACCAAATCGTTTGCGTGTGCCGAGGTCACGAAAGTGCCCAGCACCAATACAGAGGTGAACAGTTTCATTCGCGTGTCTTTCTAATCTGATCCCAGGAAGCGTCATTAGCCGGTCTTTCCCAAGCGATCCTGATTGTCATGGTGCCGTCGGGATCGTCTCCTGACAAGGCTTTCGGACCGGAGGCGGCCTTCGCATGCCCATCGGATCGGGCGATAGCCGCGATTGGCGCCTCGGTCGCCTGTCGCGAGGCTGTCAATGGCGGTCGGAGCGCCTTGACACGCGCCAGCTACTTGGACGGCGCACGCGCCAAGGCGCTCGCCCGTGGTGACCGTCCGCTCTCAAACCAGAGTGGCGGGATCCTGCGCCGCCACCGTGGCGGGGTTTCCGGCCGCCATTGACGGGCCAGCCCGGAGCGCTTTCCTGCACGCCGACCCAGGGTCAGTACGGGTAGATCAGGCTGAAGTCGTAGAGGCTGTTCTGCCGGATCCAGAGATCGGCCTGCCGGTTCGCCTGCTCGATCTCGACCGGGCTGAGGCTGGCCGTCAGGGCCTGGTACTTGTCGCCGGCCTCCTGCGCCAGCTTCTCTCCGCTGCCCGTCCGGATCCCGCGGCCCGCGGCCTCGGCTATCCTGAGATAGCGCGCCGCCGTGACCGGGGAGGGCCTGCCGAAATCGCCACGCTCCCAGGACCGCGCCAACTGCCAGAGCGCCCAGCCGTAGCCCCGGTCTACCGAGATCTCCAGCAGTTCGCGGGCCCGTTCGGGGTCGCGTTCGACCCCGTCCTTGCCCGACAGCAGCATGCGGGCCAGGTGATAGGGCGCGAAGGGATTGCCCAGGCCCACCGCCTTCTCGTACCAGCGGATCGCCTCGCGCGCGTCCGGCTCGACGCCGAGACCGTCGCGGTAGAGGCGCGCGACATTGGCCACGGCGTTGCTGTGTTCCAGCGCGGCGGCGCGCATGTAGTAGTCGCGCGCCCGGTCGAGATCCTGGTCCACGGCCTTGCCGACGCGATAGATGTTGCCGAGGTGGTCGAGCGCGCTAGGGAAGTTGTCGTCGGCCGCCAGTTCCAGCCAGCGCAGCATCTCGCGGGTCGACTGCGGCACGCCCCAGCCCTGCTCGTACAGCTTGCCGAGCGCGCTGCGGGCCGCCGGGAGGCCCGTCTCGACCGCCTGGAAGTAGTGCATCGCCGCGCGGCGCTCGTCCGGCTCGACGCCCCGGCCGCTGCGGTACATGTAGCCGAGGTTGCGGTGCGCGGCGCCATAACCCTCTGCGGCCGCGCGCTCGTAGAACCGGCGCGCGGTGTCGAACCGCTCGGCGATATCCAGCGCGCGGCCGAGGTTGAAGGCCAGGCGCGGGTTCTCGGGATCGTCGGCCACCGCCACGCTGCAGTCGCGCACCGCGTCGCGGGTGTTGACCACGCCCCAGGGCACGCCGTCGGAGACCCGGCGCGGGTCGAGCGGCGAGGACACCCACTGGTCGCACGCCGTCACCGTGAACGGCGTGCCCTGCAGCCGTTCGCCGACCACCTCCGGGAACGGGATCGGCGAGGCGTCGCGCAGCTGCAGGGTCGCCAGCTTGACCTGCGCCTCCGCGACCAGCGGCGAGCCGGAATGGACGGTCGTGAAGAGCTCGAAGTCCTTGGGGTTGGCGCTGTTGGCGATGGCCTGCCAGTGCACGTCCTCGACCCCGATGTCGGTCACCCTCTCGGCCGACGCCACCACCGTCGACTGCTCGCGCAGCACGATCCGGCTCTCGACCGAGCCCGAGACCCAGGGCAGCTGCTGGCCGTTGGTGGCGTTGCGCACCTTGAAGCGGACGGCCCGGAAGACGTCGTAGATGTCCAGCCCCTCAAGCTGCAGGGCGCTGACCAGCGCGCCGGTGTAGGGGCTGTTCGGGCCGGTCCCGTCAAAGGCGACCTCGCCCGCGCTGGTCGCATAGGCGATCAGCGTCTCGCCGCTGGCGGCAATGCCGGCCAGGCCGCTGCCGAAGGCCTCGTGCGCCTCGCCCAGCGGGTAGTCGCGGCAGGCATCGAGGACCACGACCTTCACGCTCGCCCCGGCCTCGTCCAGCGTCTCCAGCACCCGGTCGAGCCCGAGCGCCACGCCGGAGAGGTCCAGGTCCCCCGGCACCTCGAAATCGACGGGAACCAGCCAGTTCACGCCCTCGTGCTGCAGCGCGTGGCCGGCATAGAAGAACATCACCATGCTGCCGGGGGTCAGCCCGGCGGCGACCTCCTCGACGAACCCGACCATGCGCTCGTGGTCGGCGTCCTCGAGCAGCGAGACCTCGAAGCCCAGCTCGCTGAGCGCGCTGCCCATCGCGCGGGCGTCGTTGACGGGGTTGTAGAGCGGCTGGCGCGTATAGGCCGCGTTGCCGATGACGATCGCGTGGCGCGGCACGTCCTGCAACTGCGTGGGCACGTTGGCCCGCGGCCCCTCGGCCAGCGTCGCGACGACGCCGAGCGAGACCACGATGGCGAGGACGATGAACCGCAGGCCGGGGAACGGGCTGATGGTCATGGGCGTCGCTTCCTGTGCTGTCCTGTCTGCCTCAGTAGGGGTCGTCGCGGCCGTCCTGATCGTCGTCGATGCTGCGGCTGACCGCGTCATTGCGGTCGGCCGCGCCGCCCACCGCCGCGGGTGCGGCGGCGGCCGCGGCCGCGGGCGGGATCACGGCGCCACCGAAGGACGGCAGGGCGCTTTCGTCCGTCATCGAGCCGCGGCTCTTCACCACCAGGTCGCGGAAGGCGAGATCGGCCTCGGGCGCCAGCGGATAGGCCTCGAGGAAGTTCTCCAGCGCCCGGATCGTACCCGCGTCGCGCGCCTGGGCATAGGCCGCGGCGCTGTCGCTCTGCGCCTCGGCGTCCTCCGCGCCGGCCAGGTAGCTCGCGAAGAGCGCTGTCAGGCCTGCCCGGCCGACGAAGTAGAGACGTGAGAGGCGTGACATCCGGTGGTGACCTGTTCGTGATGTTCTTCGTCTGCTATATCACCTTTTCCGAGTGTGACAGGAGTTTTCTGCCGAATGTATCGCATACTAGCCGTCGCCCTTGCGCTCTCCGCCTGCGCGCCCGTCGCGCCCTTGGGAAGCGGTGGCAGCGGTAGCTCCGAAAGCCGGACACTGGGCGTCGGACTTCCCTACACCTCGCCCCGCACGCCGGGCGGTGCGACGACGGTGCTGCTGCGGCGCTCGCCCCAACGGGCGATCGACGACATCCTCGCGGGCGCCCGTGCCATCGGCGCCGAAGCGCGGGTCGTGAGCGGCGACACGGTCGTCGTGACCTATAGCGGGACAGTGCAGCCCTATGTCGACTGCGGCGATTTCCAGCGGCGCCGGTCGAGCGGCACGGACATGGTCGACGCCGCCGCCCCGACGGCGACGCTGCCGGCGCGCCAGTCGGGCCTCGGCATGGTCGGACGCGGCGTGTCACTGGATGCGCGCAGCACGCTCAGCGCCCTCCCGGACGGCCGGCGTGGCACCGAGGTGGTCACCAGTACGGTCTACGTCGTGACCGTAAACACCTTCGCGCCGTCGAGCGGGGAGCGCACGGTGCGCTCGGTATCGTTCTCCGACCGCGACAGCGCGCGCTTTGACGACGGTGTCAGCTGCATGGCGACCGGCGAGCTGGTCCGCGTGCTGGCCGGCGGGTCGACCTCGTAGCAGCGCCCGGAGGGCGCGGGAGGCAAGCCTTGGACGCCATCGGGGGCACCGCGACCGGCGCGGGCAACACGCCTTCCGGCGGCAGCGGGCCGGGCGATGGGGTGCCGGGCGACGACCCGGTCTTCACGGCGGCGCGCGCGGCGATCCGCGCTGCCGAGCCGCGCTATCGCAAGGGCATGCGCCGGACGGTGAACCAGGAAGGGTTCATCGAGCCCGCGCCCTTCTGCGACGACCTGCTGGCGCGTGCCCTGGCGGATCGCGCGTTCCTGGCCACCGCGACGCGCCGGCGCTTCTTTCGCGCGGCGACCGCGGATGCGCGCTCGGCGCTCACGGCGGTGCTGGCCGCGCATGACCACCTGGCCCGAGGCGAGAAGACCGACGCGCTCGACTATCTCGACCTGGCGCTGACCCTCGACCAGGAAGACCTCTATGCCCAGCGCCTCTACTTCGAGAACCGCGGCGGGTATCTTGAGACCGTGCCGCCGGCGCGGCGCTTCTGCCCCCATCCCTTCGAGCGGCTGGAAAGCTTCCACGGCGGGCGCGTGATGTTCTGCTGCCCGGCCTGGCTGCCCGTCACGATCGGCTCGTTCGAGAGCATGAGCGCGGACGAGATCTGGAACTCGACGCCCGCACAGGACATCCGCGCCTCGATCCTCGACGGCAGCTTCCGCTACTGCTCGCGCATGCACTGCCCGATGTTCACGGCCGATGCGCTGCCCCATGTCGACAGGATCACCGATCCCGAACACCAGCGCTCGATCGCCGAACGGCGCACGACGCTGCCGCATGCGCCGCGCCGCGTCAGCCTCTGCCACGACCGGTCCTGCAACCTGTCCTGCCCCTCCTGCCGCACCCGGGTGATCATGGCGAACCAGGGCGAGGCCGAGCGGCTGAACACGCTGACCGAGACCTCGCTGATGCCGCTGATCAGGGGCGCCCGCCGCGTGACGATCACGGGCTCCGGCGACCCCTTCGCCAGCCGCCACTACCGCTGGGTGATCCGCTCGCTGACCGGGGAGCCCGAGGGGCAGGGGCCGATCATCGATCTCCAGACCCACGGGCTGCTGATCGAGCGGAGCTGGGACGAGCTGGGCCTCGAGGGTCGCGTCGGCAATGTCCTGGTCTCGATCGATGCGGCGACGGCGCCGACCTATGCCGTGATCCGGCGCGGCGGCGACTTCGCGCAGCTCCTCGACAATCTCGCCTTCCTGCAGACCCTGCGCGCCGAGGGGCGGGTGACCCGCGTCCGGCTCGACTTCGTCGTGCAGGCGCTGAACTTCCGCGAGATGCCGGCGGCCGCGGCGCTGATGCGCCGCCACGGCTTTGACGGCATCAAGTTCCAGATGCTCCGCTCCTGGCGCACCTGGTCGACCGACGACTTTGCCCGACACCATGTCGGCAACCCCAACCATCCCGAGCACGGCGACTTCCAGCGTGTCCTGGCGGACCCGGCGCTGGCCGGCGCGGATGTCGAGTTCTACGGCTTCTACGGCGAGGGCACGGGGCTCGACGCCTGATCGCCGGCCTCCTCGCGCAGGTCGTCGGCCATCGTGGCGATCTCGAAGGGCGAGGCGCGCCAGGCCTGCAGGCGCGCCTGGGCGTGCCGGCCGAGCGCCATGATCCGCACCGGCCGCCACTTCTGGCGCAGCGTCCTCAGCCGCCGGGCCACCGCCAGCGCCGGGTCCCGCGTCGCCGGCAGCGCCCTGGCATAGGCTTCCTCGGTCGGCACGTATTCAAAGGCCAGCGATGCCGCGCGCAGCGGATCGAACAGCGCGAAATCGTCGACAACGGCGATCGGCGCCACCTCGCCCCCCTCGCGCTGGCGCGCCAGCAGCGCCACGTAGTTGTCGGTCGCCGGCCGGTCGTCCGCCGACAGCAGCACGAGGATCCGCTGGGCGTCGCGCCCCGTCGACAGGTAGGGCTGCAGGACCGGCGACCGCGGGCCGCCCGATGCGGCGGGCTCGACCGGCGCGGGCCGGGACGGGGCAGGGCCCTGTGCCTGATCGCCGGACGGCCGTTTCGTCGAGCCGACGGGTCGCAGCCCCTCGGGCCCATAGTCCTTCAGGATCCAGCGGTAGAGGTTCACCTTCTTCCTCATCTCGGAGAAAAAGAGCCTGGACATGCCGATCTCCGTATCGCTGGGGTCCTGGATCACCAGGTTCGGAAAGCAGGTGAAGCACTGGTCGCGGAAGGCGCGCTTCACCGTGTTCATCGCGCCGATGTCGAAGGGCAGGTCGGGTGTCGCCGTGGCCCGCCAGGCGGCCTCCAGCGCCGGCCGGCGCAGCGCCACCGCATGCGCCGCGAGGCTGGAGCCCTGGCAGCGGTAGAGGTGATCGCTGTACCAGTCGATCCAGCTCTCTTCCCAGTGGAGCTGCATGGCGCCCAGCTGCAGGACCTGCCAGTCGTCCGGCAGCTCGGCCGCAACCTTGGGCCACAGCTCGATGCAGTCCCGGTGGAACTGAACGTCGTCCTCGAGGATCAGCAGGCTCTCCACCCCGGCGGCGAGGGCACGGCCGATGACGGCGCGCATCGACATCAGCAGGCCCCAGGCCCCCGGCGTGGCCAGCGCCCGCTGGCCCCGCTCGCGCTCGAAGAACGCCAGCCGCGCCGCGGGCGGATGATCGCCCAGGTAGAAGTCCCGCCAGCCCCGGACATCACCGGCCGCGGGGCCTGGCGCTCCACCGGCCGGCGCGTCCGGCGCGGTTGGCGCGGCGTGCCGGCGCCACGCTGCGACCACCGCGGGCTGCCGGCCGTCGACGGCGCTGAACCGCCGATGCGCCACGCCCAGCGCATCCAGCTGTGCCCGCACGCGCCGCATCCGGTCGCGCCGGCGGTCGAGATTGATGACCACGACCCGCTCGAAGGTCGTGCCGAAGACTGATTGCATTGCTCTTTCGCGCCCAAGTTCTCTCCGACTATAACGATGCCGGACGGCGGCGGCGACACGGCTGACGACCGGTGGGGTCAGGTGCCGGATCGGATGGGCGCAGCGGATTTCGATATTGTCATCGTTGTCGACCCGCGCTTCTCGGGCGGTACGGGCGCCGCCGTGGCGGCCGAGGCCGAGGCGGCGGCCAGGGCGGGCTATTCGGTCGGCCTCGCGGGCTATCAGGCCGGCAACATCACGCTGCCCTTCCCGGTGAACCCGCGGCTCGCGCGGCTGATCGACCTCGGCACGTTGACGCCGATCCCGCCGGGCGCGCCCGCGCGCTGTCGGCTGGCGCTTGTCCACAATCCCTACACCGCCACGCGCCTGCCGCTCGAGGCGCTGCGCCTGACGGCCGAGGATCGCGTGATGGTCGTGCATCACCCGCCGGTCGATGCCTATGGCGTGCCCAGCTACGACCTCGACCGCGTGGTCCGCCATGCCGAGGAGATGCTGAACGGCCCGGTCGCCTGGGCCCCCGTCGGCCCGCTGGCGCGCGCCGCCTTCGCCGACATCCCCGATGCGCCGGCGCTGACCGACGACGACTGGACCAACGTGATCGACCTCGACGCCTGGCGCCGGCCGTTCCGTCCGTGGGCCGGCGGCACCGTCACGATGGGGCGTCACAGCCGGCCGGACATGCGCAAGTGGCCGGACACGCGTGAGGCCGCGCTCGAGATCTATGGCGACACGCCGGATGTCGCGGTCGAGATCCTCGGCGCGTCCGACGAGCTGGCGCAGATGATGGCGCCGCTGCCCGCCAGCTGGCGCCTGATGGATTTCGACGCCATGCCGGTGCGCGACTTCCTCGATCGGCTCGACGTGTTCGTCTACTACCACCGCGCCGACTGGATCGAGGCGTTCGGCTATGCCGTGCTCGAGGCGCTGGCCCGCGGGGTGCCCTGTGTCCTGCCGCCCTCCTTCGCCGGCCCGTTCGCCGATGCCGTCACGCTCGCCCCGCCGGCCGCGGCGCGCGAGACGGCGCTCGCGATCGCCCGCGACCCGGACGAGGCGCGCCGGCTGGCCGAGGCTGCGTGGTCGGTCGTCGAGACACGCCATGGCCACGCCGCGGTGCGCGCGCGGCTTGAGGCGCGGATCGGGCCGCCGCCGGGGCGCGCCGCGCCGCGCCGGCGTGCCCCCTCCGCCATGCGTCCCAGCGTGATGATGGTCTCGACCAACGGGGTGGGCATGGGCCACCTGACCCGCCAGCTGGCGATCGCCAGGCGGCTGCCCGAGACCGTGTCCACGGTCTTTGCCACGATGTCGCGCGCGGGCCGCGTGGTCGAGGACTTCGGCTACCATGTCGAGCACATCCCCTTTCACGGCCATCTCGACTGCGACGTGCGGGCCTGGAACCACGCGCTCGGTCACGAGATTGCCGCGCTGATCGACACCTTCGACACCCGGGTGCTGGTCTTCGACGGCAACTGTCCGTTCCAGGGGGTGATCGACGCGCTCAGGCTGCGCCCCGAGGTCTGGGGCGTCTGGTGCCGGCGCGGCATGTGGCGCGAGGGGACGGGCGAGGCCTTCATCCGCCGCTCGACGGCCTTCGACATGGTGCTGGAGCCGCGCGACCTGGCCGGCGCCTTCGATCGCGGGCTGACGGTCGAGGACCGCGAGCGCACGCGCGAGGTCGGGCCCGTGCGCCTGCTCGACCGGCACGAGCGGCTGCCCCGCGACCTGGCCCGCGCCGAACTGGGCCTCACGCCCGGCAAGACCGCCGTGCTCGTGCAGCTCGGCGCCGGCAACAACTACGACTATGCAGGGGCACAGGCGCTGCTTGTCCGGCTGCTGGGCGGGCGCGACGATGTCGAGGTCGTCCGGCTGGAATGGACGATCGCCGAACAGCAGGTGTCGCCGGAAGAGCTGCCGGCGAACTTCCGCATCCTGCGCACCTTCCCGGTCAGCCGCCTGATCGCGGCCTTCGATCTCTCGGTCAGCGCCGTCGGCTACAACGGCTTCCACGAATGCATCGATGCCGGCCTGCCCATGATCCTCCTGCCCAACGAGAACCCCAAGCAGGACGACCAGATCGGCCGCGCCCGTTTCGCCGAACGGCGCAACATCGCCGCCCTGGTGCGGATCGAGCAGGTCGAACGGCTTGGCGAGGCGCTCGAGCGGCTGCTTGATCCGGGCGAGCGGGCGGACATGACGGCCGGGATGGCGCCACTCGCCACGCCCAACGGGGCGGTGGACGCGGCGCGCATCCTGGCCGAACTGGCGATGATCCGCAGGGGCGACCGCGCCGGCTGAGCCGGTCAGACGATGTCGATGTCGTCGACCAGGTCGTTGCGGTTCGCAAAGCCGCGCAGCTCGATCTGGTCGCCGCCGCCGAAGTTCAGCACCGTGCTGCCACCGAAGCTGATTGCGAAATCGGCGACGACCTGCGAGGCGTTGCGCTGGCCGACCAGGTCGCGGGTCAGCACCAGCGTGTCGATGTCGTCCTCGAAGCCGAAGACCAGGTCGACGTCGTCGCCATCGTCGAACACGATGCTGTCGCTGCCCGGGCCGCCGAACAGCGTGTCGTCGCCGGTCTGCCCGATCAGGCGGTCGTTGCCGAACTCGCCCCCCAGCGCATCGTCGCCGGCACCGCCGATCAGCGTGTCGTTGTCGTCGCGGCCACGCAGCGTGTTGTCCTCGTTGGTGCCGGTCAGACGGTCGCTGCGGTTCGAGCCGTTGACGTTCTCGATCGACGAGAACTCGTCGCCTGCCGCATCGCCGCCGCTGGCCGTGCCGTTCCAGAGCGCGACCGTCACGCCCACCGACGAGCTTGTGTACTGTGCCGTGTCCAAGCCCGGCCCGCCGACCAGCCGGTCGGCCCCGGCGCCGCCCTCCAGCGTGTCGTCGCCGTTCTCGCCGAACAGCGAGTCGTTGCCGCGCCCGCCGTTCAGGTAGTCGTTGTCGGCTCGCCCGCGGATCGTGTTGGCCCCGGCATCGCCCGACAGGTGGTCGGCATCGAACGAGCCGATCAGGTTCTCGATGTCGAAGAAGCGGTCGCCCTCGGCATGCGCCCCGGTCGCGGTGTTGTTGAAGAGCGCCACGGTGACGCCGCCGTCCGAGGTCTCGTAGCGCGCCCAGTCGCTGCCCGGGCCGCCGAACAGCCGGTCGGCCCCGTCGCCGCCCTCCAGCGTGTCGTCGCCGCCCTCGCCGCCCAGCGCATCGTTGCCGCGCCCGCCATCGATCAGGTCGTCGCCCTCGCCGCCGCGCAGCGTGTTGGCCCCGGCATCGCCCGAGAGAACGTCGCCGCGGTTCGAGCCGGTGAGGTTCTCGATCGAGACCAGCGCATCGCCCTCGGCATCGCCGCCGGTCGCGGTCCCGTTGAACAGCTTCACCGTCACCGCGGCCGACGAGGAGCGGTAGGACGCGGTGTCCGACCCGTTGCCGCCGAACAGCTGGTCCGCGCCCTCGCCGCCTTCCAGCAGATCGTCGCTGCCGTCGCCGCCCAGCACGTCGTTGCCGCGCCCGCCGATGATCACGTCGTTGCCGAAGCGGCCGAGCAGACGGTTGGCCCCGGCATCGCCCTCCAGCGTATCGTCGGACTGGGTGCCGATCAGGTTCTCGATCGAGAACAGCGTGTCGCCCTGCGCCTCGCCCCCCTGCGCCCGCCCGTTCCAGAGCGCGACGTTCACCCCGGGCAGCACGCCGGCATAGGACGCGGTGTCCGAGCCCGAGAAGCCGTTCAGGATGTCGGGGCCGGCGCCGCCGTTCAGCGTGTCGTCGCCGCCAAAGCCGCGCAGCGTGTCGCGCCCGCCGAGGCCGAACAGCTCGTCCGGACCGGTGCCGCCCTCCAGCAGGTCCGGGCCCTCGGTGCCGAACTCGGTACCGTCGTCGCCGAAGATGACATAGGCTTCGCCGGCATTGGACCGCGCGTTCGGATCGGCACCGCGCGCGCCCACGATCAGGTCGTCGACCCCGTCGCCGTTGACATCGCCCGCGGCCGAGACCGAGTAGCCGCTCTCGTCGTTATCATCGATGCCGCGGATCGCGAACCCGTCGGTGCCGTCCAGCGCCGACAGGTTGATCTCGGCGCTGAAGCCGCCGGCGCGGCCATAGACGACGTAGCTCTCGCCCGCGTTGTTGCGCCCGTCGGGATCGGCATTGATCGCGCCCACGATCAGGTCGGCGATGCCGTCGCCGTTCACGTCGCCCGCGCGGGAGACGGAGAAGCCGCTGCGATCACCCGTGCTTCCGCCGTTCAGCACGAAGCCGTTGCTGCCGTCGAGCGAGTTGAGATCGAACGACGACGAGACGCTGGACGAGCCGAAGACCACGTAGGTCTCGCCCGAGACGTTGCCGGCCGGGTCGGCGAGATAGGCGCCGATGACCAGGTCGTCGAAACCGTCGTCGTTGATGTCGCCCGCGCCCGAGACGGCCCAGCCGCTCTCGTCCGCCACGTCGATCCCGTCCAGCCGGAAGCCGTTGCTGCCGTTCAGCCCGGAAAGCGCCAGGCTGCTGGAAAAGCCGGTGCCACGACCGAACACCACGTAGCTCTCGCCCGCAGCGCTATTGCCGCCCGGATCGGCCCTATGGGCGCCGACGATCACATCGTCGAAGCCGTCGCCGTTGATGTCGCCCGCGCCCGAGACCGAGAGGCCGCTGCGGTCGTCGGTGTCGATCCCGTCGATCCGGAAGCCGTTGTTGCCGTTCAGCGAGCCGAGGTCGATGCGCGCCGGGAAGGCGGTCGACCGGCCAAAGACCACGAAGCTCTCGCCGGCGTCGTTGTCGGCGCCGGGGGCACCGACGATCACGTCGTCGAAGCCGTCGCCGTTCACGTCCCCGGCCGAGGCGACCGACCAGCCGGCCTCGTCGCCCGCATCGACGCCGCTCAGCGCAAAGCCGTCGCTGCCGTTCAGCGCATCGAGATCGAGGCTGGCCGAAAAGCCCGACCCGCTGCCGAAGACGACATAGCTGTCGCCCGCATCGGTCTGGCTGCCGGGATCGGCGCGGTAGGCGCCGATGATGATGTCGTCGAAGCCGTCGCCGTTGACATCGCCCGCATCCGAGACCGAGTAGCCGCTGCGATCGCCCGAGCCGCCGCCGTCGAGGCGAAAGCCGTCACTGCCGTCCAGCGCGCTCAGGTCGACGGTCGCACCGGTGTTGGCCGCGGTGCCGAAGACGACATAGGTCTCGCCCGCATCGCTGCCGCCGCTGGGATCGGCCAGATAGGCGCCGATGATCAGGTCGTCGATGCCGTCATTGTTGACATCGCCCGCGCCGGACACCGAGAAGCCCGCGAAATCGCCGGCCGAGACGCCGGTGAGCGTGTAGCCGTTCGTCCCGTTGAGCGACGAGAGTTCAAAGACCGCGCCGAATGCCATGACACCCACCCCTAAGCCGATACGTTCCCACTGTCGGCCAACCTAGGGGATAGGCCTGCCCCCGTCACGGCACGGCAAAACCGGGGGGCGCGGCATGCGGTCCGGACGGGATCCGGTCCCACTTCGGTACAGTCGGCGCCAGCATGCCTCCGGGGGAGCGGTGGGGTTACTCCCGGCTGCCGGGGCGGATGACGCCGATCAGCTTGGCCGTCGCCTTGGGATCGCGGCGGTAGACTTCCTGGATGATCGGGTTCCGGCCGATCAGCGCCCGGACCTCGTCATCGGTGTCCAGGTTGCGCGGGCGGTCCTGGCGCGGCGCTTCCAGGAGCTCGTCGATCCGCTCCATCACCTCCCCGGCGGCCTCGGGGTCACGCTCGAACAGCGCCAGCAGGTCGGGGTTCTCGGCGATCCGCGGGTCGGGCGTGTCGGCTGCCATCAGGCCGAGCGCCAGCGCAGCCAGTCCGGCCGCGACGAAGGCGGCGCGCTTCACGTTGCGGTGGATCATGGCAGTACCTCTTCGCTGAGCGCCGGGGGAATATGCGTGACGTGGGTCGTGTGCGTGGCCTCCAGCCGGCCGTCGCTCGGGTTCGGGTCGGTGTTGTTCGCACCCTTCCGGATCGACGGGAACCCCGCATCGCGCAGCACGTCGAGCGTCGTGTTGACCCGGTTGACGCCGGCATGGCGGACAGGAAGCCGCCCGGAGGCCGACTTGGGCAGCAGCCCGGGCGCGAAGCGGGCGGCGCCGTTCAGCAGCGCGTGCTTCTCGAGATCCGAGGCGAAGCGCGCCTGCCTCGGCCGTGCGGGGATCATCCCGGTGGCGCGGATGTCGTGGGGACCGGCCGGGTCGCCCCCGATCGCCGCGGCGTGGCGCCCGATCAGGGCCTCCATCGCGGGCATGTCGTCGGTTCCCAGGGCGCGGCGCTGGAACAGGCTGCGCGCGACCTGGCAGGCCTCGCGCCCGACGCGGTCCTCGTCGCAGCGCGCGCGCCGCGCGTGGCTGGCGTCGGCACGCGCATAGGGACTCGCATAGGGACTGGCGCCGGGACGGGCGAAGTCCTCGGGCCGGGGCCACCGCGCGGCGCGGCTGAGCGCGTCGCCCCGCAGCGCGGCCGTT
>JBCBPG010000022.1:0-15239 GCA_039820865.1 Pseudomonadota bacterium | reverse complement strand
GGCCAGCGCCAGCCCCG
This sequence comes from Pseudomonadota bacterium, assembly GCA_039820865.1. GTDB lineage: Bacteria > Pseudomonadota > Alphaproteobacteria > Rhodobacterales > Rhodobacteraceae > Thermohalobaculum. The sequence goes on along the minus strand of JBCBPG010000022.1, from coordinate 15,222 downwards.
CCAGCACCGGCGCCAGCCAGATCAGCTGGCCCGGCGCCCAGGCCGCCATCAGCCCGGCCGTTGCCAGCCCCGCCATCGCGTGGTGACCGTGCCGCGCCAGCGCCCGGCCGAGGCCCATGTGCTGTGCCGCGCGGTCCTGCGCCGCCCAGCCGCTGTCGCGCCCGGTCAGGATCGACAGGACGTGGCCTGCCTGCATCAGCATCATCATCGGGGCATAGAGGGCCGAGAGCAGGAGCTCGGCCAGCGTCGAGGCGAGGATCCGGGCGCTGCCGCCCAGCCGTCGCCGCGTTTCGCCGGGCGCCAGTACACGGGCCAGGCCGATCGCCTTGGGCAGGAGCAGGAGCGCCATCGCCGCGGCGAAGAGCCAGCCCATGCGCGCGGCGTCGAAGACGGGCCAGGTCGGGACCAGCTGGTGGTCGTCGGCGAAGTAGCGCGGCTCGACCATTGCCGCCTGCGCCGTGAGGGCAAGGCCGGTGGCGATCATCGCCAGCCAGACGGGCGACATGAGATAGGCGCCGATGCCGATGGCGAAATGCGCGCGGCTGGCGGCGGCGAGGCCGGGTGTGGCGATCAGGCCGAGATGCTGCAGGTTGCCCTGCGCCCAGCGCCGGTCGCGCGCGGCGAGCGCGAGCAGCGAGGGTGGCGCGCCCTCCCAGCTGCCGCCGAGATCGGGGTCCATGCGCACCGCCCAGCCGGCGCGCCGCATCAGCGCGGCCTCGACGAAGTCATGGCTGAGGACGGGCCCGCCGATCGGTCTCGGCCCCGCGAGCTCCGGCAGGCCGCAGCAGTCGGCGAAGGCGCGCATCCGGATGAGTGCGTTGTGCCCCCAGTAGTTGCCGTCCTCGCCCTGCCAGGCCGCCACGCCGCGCGCGACGACGGGCCCGTAGAGGCGGCTGGCATAGGCCTGGAGCCGGGCGAAGGGCGTCTCGGGCCAGGCCAGCACGGGCACCGTCTGCAGGATGCCCAGGCCGGGATCGGCCTGCATCCGCCGCACCATCTCGACCACGGTCTCGGCCGCCATCAGGCTGTCGGCGTCCAGCACCAGCATCGCGTCGTAGTGTCCGCCCCAGCGGCTGACGAAGTCGCGGAGGTTGCCGGCTTTGCGCCCGGTGTTGTGCGGGCGGCGGCGGTACCAGACGGCCATCCGTCCCGCCAGCGCCGCCCGCAGCGCGGCGAAGGCGCCGGTCTCGCCCACCCAGGGATCGGCATCGCGGCTGTCCGAGAGGATGACGATGTCGAAGTCGGCGCCGTGGCCGGCCTCGGCCAGTGCCTCGCCCATGGCGAGGAGCGCGGCGGCGGTGGCGCGCGGGTCCTCGTGGTAGACCGGCATGACGATGGCGGTGCGGAACCGGACCGGCGCGCGCGAGGGTGTGCTCGAAGGCCTGGGCGGGCGCGGTGCGAAGAACACGCCGGCCAGCGCCTGTGCCGCCGAGAGGCCGATCCAGCCGAAGGTGACGGTGACCAGGGCGAGCAGCAGCGTCTGCAGCGGCGTCGCGACCGCGTTGCCGAAGACCAGGCTCATCTGGACCGCCCCGGTCGCGGCCGTCGCCAGCGCGCCGCCGAAGACCAGAATGCGCGCCGCGAGCGTGCGCCACGAGGCCGCGCGGCTGTTGCGGAGGGGCGGGCCAGCCGCGGCACGCCGGCCGAGTGGCTGCGTCGGCATCGCCAGGGGCCGCTCGGGCGGCATCGGCGGCAGGCGTCCGGGCAGGGCGACGCCGGCATCGGGGCGGAGGTCGGCGGGGATCGCGCGCGGGTGTGTCGAGGCGGTGTCGGGTGCCCCCGCCCTGTTCGCGGCGCGGTTCAAGGGGCACTCCAGCGGCTCAACCAGGTCTCGGAAAGCGGGCCGTCGGGGCCGTCGAGGGTGAGGCGGAACTCCAGCTGCCCGGCCTCGGCCGGGTCGATGCCGAAGGCGGCGCGGCAGCCGGTGCCCTCGGGCAGGTCGATCAGCGTGACGGGGCCCGCGCTCGCCGCCGTCGTCTCGAGGCGCGGGGTCACGGCCGCCATCCCGGCGCGATCGCGGTCGAGGTCGAAGTCGACGACCATGCGGCGCCGGCCGCGCGCGGTGACCGCGCTGCCGCTGCGGCTGGCGCTCACGCGGGCCAGTGCCGCGCGGTCCGGCGGGCGGTCGCACCAGTGGATGCGGTAGGCGAGTGCGTGGCCCGCGTCGCGGGGTGCGAGCGGCGCGGCGGGGCGCCAGAAGGCCACGATGTTGTCGTTGAACGGGCTGTCGACGGGGATCTCGACCAGCAGCACCGCACCCTCGGCCCAGGCGCCCCCATGCCCTGCACTCCCGTCCCCTGCGCCCCCGTCCCCTGCGCTGTCGGGTTCTGCGAGCGGCTCGACCCAGGCGCTGGGGCGGCGGTCGTAGCGCGCCTCGGCGTCCTGGTAGTCGGCAAAGCGGCGCCGGCGCTGGGCGAGGCCGAAGCCCCGCGGGCCCGCATCGACGAAGGCCGAGACCTGGACCGTGGGCGGGTTGGCCAGCGGGCGCCAGAGCCGCTGGCCCATGCCGGTCACCATCTGCAGCCCCTCGCTGTCATGCACCGCGTCGCGCCAGTCGTCGATGCCGGCGCGGCTGCCGGGGCCGAAGAAGAACATCGAGTTGAGCGGCGCGAGCCCGGCGGTCGCGATCTCGCGGCGGGGAAAGAGGCGGCAGCGCGTGTCCATCACCGTCGTGTCGCCGGGCCGGATGCGGAACTCGAAGGCGCCGGCGCAGGAGGGGCTGTCGAGGAGTGCGTGCACCGTGATCTCGGCCGCCGAGGGGGCAGGGCGGTGGATCCAGAAGCGGCGGAAGGCCGGGAACTCCTCGCCAGCCGGGTCCGCGGTCGCCAGCGCCAGCCCGCGCGCGGCCAGCCCGTAGACCATGTCGCGCCCGACCGCGCGGAAGTAGCTGGCGCCCTGGAAGACCGCGAACTCGTCCAGCGTCTCGGGCCGGCTCATCGGATAGCGCAGGCGAAAGCCCGACCAGGCGAGACCCGCGCCGGCGCCCTCGGGCGCGCGCCCGCCCTCGAGCGCGAAGTAGCGCGGGTCGAAGTCGAAGACGCCCGCGTCGAAGGGGATCGGGCGGGGCGCCCCGTCCTCGACCAGCAGGATCTCGACCGGCGTCCGGAAGACGCTGCCCGGGGGCAGGAGGTCGAGGCCGAAGGCACCGTGGCCCGCCAGCGGATCGGCCTCGCGCCGGAAGCGGATCGCGCGGTAGCGGTCGTAGTCGAGCGCCTCGAACGGCGCCGTCAGCGTCTGGTCGGCCGGGCGATAGGGCGCCTCGGCCAGGGTCCGCGCCTCGGCGACCGCATCGGCGAAACCGAAGGCCGCGCCGGCCTCGCCGGTTGCGGCCGCCGCGGCGCCCGGCAGCGGGATTGCCAGCGGGACTGCGGCAAGCGTGCCGGCCAGGACGCCGCGCCGGTTCGGGCCGCCGGCATCCCTTGGGGCAGGACTCTTGAGGCGCGGTGACATGGCGGTCGCTCGTTGGCTGACAGGGCGTCGTCACGGGGGAGTAAACGCCGCAGCCGCGTTCCCGATCCCTCCAGCGTGGTAGGGTTCGGACGCGCGGCCGCCGGGCGTCAGAGGCTGCGCTCGATACCGGCCTGCGTCATCCAGGTCTCGCTGACGCGCTGGCCGGCGCGGACGAGGTGGGCGCGCATGTCGGCCGGCTCGACCCCGGTCGGGCGGAAGTCGAAGCTCAGCCGCCAGCGTGGTGTGCCGACGATGGGGCGCAGCGCGACCTCGCCCACGACCTCGCCACCGGTCATCTCGACCACCGGCCTGAGCCCGTCGCCGAGGGCCAGGCCCTGGATCGCGGGGCCATCGAAATCGACCACCATCTTGTCGACGCCCGCGGGGACCGGGTCGCCCGGCACGCCGCCGCGGCCGTGCCAGGTGGCGACGACCTCGGCCATCTCGCCGGGGCGCGGGTCGCGGTGCAGCCAGTGGATCGCGTAGGCGAGGTCGAGCCGGCTGCCCGCCGGGGGCGAGGCCTCGGGCGTCCAGTAGGCGACGATGTTGTCGAAGGTCTCGTCCACGGTCGGGATCTCGACCAGCTGCACCGCGCCCCGGCCCCAGCCGCCCGCCGGCTCGACCCAGGCCGAGGGGCGGCGGTCGTACCAGATCCCGTCGTCCTGGTAGTTGGCGAAGGCCCGGTCGCGCTGGATCAGGCCGAAGCCCTTCGGGTTCTCGTCGAGAAAGCTCGACACCGTCACCCGGCCGGGGTTGCGCAGCGCGCGCCAGAGCCGCTCGCCCGCGCCGGTGTGGATGGCGAGCCCGTCGCTGTCGTGGATCTCCGGGCGCCAGTCGTCGGCGCCGCGGCGGTCGCGCTCGGCATACCAGTACATCGAGGTGAGCGGCGCGATGCCCAGCCGGCCGACGGTGGCGCGCGGGAACAGTCGCGCCTCGACATCCGTGCGGTGGCTGCCATCGGCGCCCTGCACCAGGCCGAAGCGGTAGGCGCCGGCGATCGAGGGGCCGTCGAGCAGCGCCCAGACGGTCATCGTCTCGCCCGCGCGCTCGGCCCCGCCCAGCCAGAAGGCGGTGAAGCGCGGGAACTCCTCGCCCGTGTCGAGCGCGGTGTCGACGGCAATGCCCCGCGCCGAGAGCCCGTATTGCCGCCCGGGCCCGTCGGTGCGGAAGTACGAGGCGCCGAGGAACGAGACCCAGTCGGTCTCCAGGTCGGGGCGCATCACGCGAAAGCCCGCGAAGCCGGTCTCGGCCGGCAGGCCGCGCGCCGGGCTGTCGGACGGGATGGCGAAATAGCCGGGGTCGAAGCGTATCTCGCGCGCCCGCCCGTCCTCGACCGCGTGGATCGCCACCGGCTCGGGGAAGAAGCGGGCGGGGTGGAACAGCTGCACCGGCGCGTCGCGCCCGGCGGGATAGAGGTTGGCCGCGTCGCGGTAGCGGATGCGCCAGTGTTCGGCATAGGTCAGCGCCTCGACGCGATCGGGCGCGGCGATGGTGGCGGGTCGGTAGGGGCGTGCCGCAAGCGCCTCGGCCCGCGCGGTCAGCGCGCCGAAGTCGAAGGGCGTGGCCGGGCCGAAGCGGGGCAGCGCCGAGGCGCGCGCCGGCGGTGGCCCGCCGCATGCCGTCGCCGCCATTGCCGTGATCGCCGCAAGCATCTCGCGTCGTGTCGCCATCGCCGCCCCTCCCGACTCCAGCCCGACGCCAAAGCGCCGCATCCCGGGTGCAACCCCGTTCGTCGGCCAAGCGTTCCATCGTGGGACAGTTGCGGAGGGGTCTCGTGGTGGATCGCGGGAAACGGGGCGGCGATGGCGACCGCCGGGGGCCGGCCGGGCCGCTGAACCGGGGACGACCGCCGCGGGGTCTCGACGACGACGCCCTGCTCGATGCGGTGGCCCGTGCCGCGCTCGCCTACTTCACCGATTTCGCCCATCCTGTCAGTGGGATGGCGCGCGAGCGCAGCGCCGGCGCGTTCGGCTACGACCTCGGCGAGACCGTGACGACGGGGGGCACGGGGTTCGGCCTCATGGCGCTGGTCTCGGGGGCCGAGCGGGGCTGGATCGGGCGCGCGGCGGCCGAGGCGCAGGTGGCCCGGATCGCCGGCTTCCTCGCCCGGGCCGAGCGGCACCGGGGTGTCTTTCCCCACTTCATGCACGGCACCACCGGCGCGACCATCGCCTTCTCGCCCGGCGACGACGGCGGTGATATCGTCGAGACGGCGTTCCTGGCGATGGGCCTGATCGCGGCGCGGGGTGCCTTTGCGGGCCTCGCGGCCCCGATCGACGCGCTGCTGGCCGGGATCGAGTGGGACGCGCATCTGAACGGCACCGACGTGATGTGGCATGCGCCGCCCGGGGAGCGGGAGGGCCGGCCCTGGGGCGATGGCGCGCTGGCGATCCGCGGCTGGAACGAAGCGCTGGCGGTCTTCGTCCTGGGCGCCGGGGCGGAGAGCCATCCGCTGCCGCCCGCCTGCTATCACCGGGGCTGGGCGGCGGGCACCGCGTTCCGCAACGGCGAGACGCGCGATGGCATCGCCCTGCCGCTCGGTCCGCCCGGCGGAGGCCCGATGTTCCTGTCGCACTACTCCTTCCTGGGGATCGACCCGCGCGGGCTGGCGGACGCCCATGCCGACTACTGGCGCCAGGTGACGGCGCATGCGGCGATCAACCGGGCGCATTGCCTGGCCGATCCGCATGGACATGGCTACGGCCCCGCCTGCTGGGGGCTGACGGCCAGCGACACGCCGGGCGGCTACGCGGCCCATGCGCCGGACAACGACCGCGGCGTGATCTCGCCGACCGCGGCCGTCGCCTCGCTGCCCTATGCGCCGGCGGCGGCGATGGCGGCGCTGAGGCACTTCGTCGAGGATCGGGGCGAGGCGCTCTGGGGGCCGTTCGGGCTGGTCGACGCCTTCTGCCCGGCCACCGGCTGGGTCGCCGAGGCGACGCTGGCGATCGACCAGGGACCCATCGTGGTGATGATCGAGAACCACCGCTCGGGCCTGCTCTGGCGGCTCTGCATGGCGGCGCCGGAGGTGCGCCGCGGGCTCGCGCGCCTCGGCTTCACGAGCCCTTACCTGGTCTGAAGGCGCCGGCGGCGATCGCCGCCTCCCGGGCGGCCGTGGCCTCGAGGAATGCGGCGTGGCTCCAGGCGAGGTCGGGGCAGGAGCGGGGTTCGCCCGTGGCGCGGTCGAGCTGTTCGGGGAGCGCGCCCGCGGTCGGCAACCGCGCCGCCAGGGCGGCGAGACAGGCGTCGCCGCGGGCGCCGAGGGCCTGCGGCCCGCCGCCGGTGGCATCGACGTGCGCTGGCGCCGTGGCCAGGCGGAAGTGCAGCTCGGCCATGGCCAGCGTCACCGGCACCCAGGGGTTGGCGCCGAAGTAGCGATCCGCCGGGTTGCGCCCGACGAGCGGCACGGGGGCGCCGCGGTTGAGCGGGTAGGCCGCCGCCGACCAGTCCTCGAGCGCGGCCGCGCTTGCCCGGATCCGCGGATCGGCAGGTCCGAAGGGCGCGGCATCGTCCCCGGCGAGGAGGGCGGCGAGGATGACGGCGGCGTCGGTGTCCGCGCCGCCTGCCCGGGCGGCGAGATGGCCGGGGCCCGGGCGCCACAGCGTCTCGAGCGCGGCGTCGATGCGGTCGAGCGGGGCCCTCGCGCCCTCCTCGGGCAGGAGGCCGGCGCCCAGTCCCTCGGCCAGGGCGATGCGCTGGGCGATCAGGGTGAAGGCATGGAGATCGTCCTCGCCCTCCTCCTCCCAGGGGCCGATGCAGGGGCGGGCGGCGTGGCGGCACACATGGTCGAGGTCGATCGCCAGCAGCCGCTCCATGGCGGCGTCACGGCGGCCCGTCCAGCGCAGCAGCGACAGCGCGCGCAGCGCCGGGCCGTCGTATTGCGGGCGCGACCAGCGCTCGGCATCGGCGCTCCCGTCGGCGCCGGCCCGGGGCTCGCCGAGAAGCGCGTCGCCGGTCAGGGCCGCGAGCTCGGCATCGGGGCGGAGAAAGCGACGGTGGTCCGGGCGGGCGCTCGCTGCCAGCGGGTTCCCGGGGGGCCCGGGGCGGGTCGCGATTTCCAGGCTGAAGGCGACGTAGTCGGCCATGCGCCGGGGCCAGCCGTTCCCGCCGATCCGGCGCGCGGCCAGGAACACGATCGCGGCGTCGCGTACCCAGTGGTGGACGTAGTCGGGTTCGGGGTCCCAGAGGCCGGGATGGCGCGAGGCCAGGACGCTGCCGCGCCGCGGTCGGACCCGCTGTCCCAGGCCGGGGCGCTCATGGACGAGACCGGTGGCCGAGACGACGTCTGCCAGTGCCCTGGCCGAGGCCTCGCGCTGCGCTGCGATCCATGTCGACAGGGTCACCCGGGGCGCCGCGTGGCGGCGCCGGCCGCGGGTTCTGCGGTCGCGTTCAGGCCGGCGAGGTGCCGCCTGCCGGCACCGCGACGGCACGCCGCGAGGCGACGCGGCGATAGACGACGAGGAAGCTGCAGGCGTAGAGCGCCATGGCGGCATGCATCTCGAGCGAGACCTCGATGACGCCGGGCGCGGCGCTCATCATCCGTCCGAGCGCCAGGATCCCGCCGACCAACCCGAAGGCGATCAGCGCGTACTGCACGGCGCGCAGCCGCATGCCCCCCCGCTCCGGGTCGAGCTTGAGCAGCGTGTTGACCGACAGCACGGCCGTGGCGGTCACCACCGCGAGCCCGAGCAGCGAGCCCGGCAGACCGCCCAGCACGCCGCTGACGCCGAACACATAGGCCGCCGAGAGCGCGAGCACCGGCAGGAAGGCCGAGGAACCCAGTCGCGGGATGGATCTCTTCTGGCTGGACGGGGCCGGGACGAACGGGGCCGGGATGGACATGACGCATAACCTCCGTCGCTCGCTGCGCGGCCCACAACCTGGAGGCCCTGCCGGTCCGGCCCCACGTGCCGCGCCTCTGCACGCTCTGCGGGAATACGGTCCCGCGAAAACGATAATACCGTGTGAAAGCGCGTTGTCGATCAGCGTATTCGTATAGTGCTGTCGCAGCACGGCGTGGCAGGGCTGCAACCTCGCGTTGCCGCACCGACGCGGCGGCGCGGCATTCTCGCGCTCGCGGCGGGCAGGGGGTTGCCCCCCGTCGCGGCGTGGCGTCAGGTCGCACCGCTGCCGCCCCGCGCGGCCCGAGGGAGTGATCTGGACATGTCCGCGGAGCATCACGAGAGCCCGGCCCCGCACTGGTGGACGCCACCGGGCGAGACAGACTTCTTCGCCTATGTGGGGCTCGCGATCCTGCTGATGGGGATCTTCGGGCTGCTGCATCTCTATGCCCGCTTCGACCGCTATGCCGAGCACAAGGCGCAGGACACGCCGCTGCGCACCACCGTGCCGACGCTGCTGGCCGTGGCGCTGGCCTACGAGATGCTGCCGCCGCTCCGCCATTTCAGCGCGCTCCTGCCGCTTTCGCTGATCGCCGTGGCGCTGGCGCGGGACATCATGCTCTGGCAGCACCATGCCCAGTCGCTGGTGGGAGAGCCGGCGCCGGAATCACCCGCACCCGCACGCACACCCGCACTGGCCGAGCCCGCGGCGGCAGACAGGGCGACGCCCGCCCCCGAGCCTACGCCCGGCGAGGCGCTTGACGAGGCGCCCGGCGAGGCGCACGGCGAGGCGCACGGCGAGGCGCACGGGGCGAAAGCGCCGGCCAGGGAGGCTCCGCGCCATGATTGAGCTGATCGTCACCTCCTTTCCCTTCGCGCTCCGGGTGATGTGGCTCCGCCGGCGCGGGCTGCCGATCACGCTCTTCAACGTGCATCGCGCGCTCTTCGCCTGGTTCGTGCTGGCGCTCGTCGTCTTCTTCTCGGTGTTCTATTACCACCCCAAGTCCTACACCGGCATCGCGCCCTTCCGGACCGTGCCCGTGGTGGCCGAGATCGGCGGCGACGTGGTCGCGGTCGTGGTCCGCGCCGGCACGCGCGTGGCGCCGGGCGACGTGCTGTTCCGCATGGACGATGCGCGCCAGCAGGCCGACGTCGAGACGGCCGGGCGGCAGGTGGCCGAGATCGAGGCCAGGGTCACCTCGGCCGAGGCATCGGTGGCGGCAGCCCGGGCCGCGCTGTCGCGGGCCGAGGCGCTGCGCGACCAGGCGGCGCTGGTGCTGGCCGACCAGACCAAGCTCCGCGACGAGCAGTCGGTCGCCTTCCGCGCCAACGAGTTCGACCGCGCCTTCAGCCAGAACGCCGCGCGCGAGGCCGATGTCGAGGCGGCGGCCTCGCAGCTGAGCGCGGCCGAGGCCGAGCTCGAGCAGGTGCTGCCGGCGCAGCTCGCCCGCGCCCAGGCCCAGCTCGAGGAGGCGCGCATCGAGCTCGCCAAGACCGTCGTGCATGCCCGCGTCGACGGCCGGGTCGAGCAGGTGACGCTGCGCGAGGGCGCCCGCGCCTCGCAGATTGCCACGCGCCCCTCGATGGTGATCGTGCCCGACCGGCGCGAGGACGACCCGCTGGAGGTCGTCGCCGGCTTCTCGCAGGTTGCGCTGTCGGTCCTGCACGAGGGCATGGCGGCCGAGATCGCCTGCGATTCGAACATGAACGTCTCGATGACCAACACCGTGCTGCCGGCGCGGATCGGGCGCATCCAGCGCGAGATCGCGACCGGCCAGGTGGCGGCAACGGGCCGGCTGCTCGAGCCGCGCCAGATCTCCGGCCGGGGCGAGGTCGTCGTCTACTTCTCGCTGGTCCACCCCGAGCATCATGACCTGCTGGTCGACGGCTCGGGCTGCATCGTCCAGACCTACACCACCCATATGCCGGGCGCGCTCGAGGGCACGCCGGTGGCGCATGTGATCGAGACGCTTGGCGTGATCAAGGCCGTGGGCCTGCGCATCAAGGTCTGGGCGGCGCTGATGGCCGGCATCGGGCTGAGCGGCGGCGGCCACTGACGCTGCCCACGCAGAAACGCCCAGCCGGAGAGACCCATGGCCGAGACCCGCATCGAGATCGTCGTCACCGGTGATAACGCCGAGGCGGTCACCGACGCCATCGCCGCCGGCCTGCCCGAGGGCGCGGCGGTCGATGCCGTCGCGGTGGCGCCCGTGGCGGATCCGACGCTGGGTGTCCTGATCGGGCGGGGGGCGGTGGACGCCGCCGAGCTGCCCGCCGTGATCGCGACATGGTGGCGCGAGACGCTGGCCGGGGAGGGGCTGGACCCCGTCACGGGCTTCTTCGTCGCGCTGGTGATCGTCGCCATCGCCTATGGCATCGAGCGCCTGGTGGCGCCCCGCCTCGCCGGCTGGCCAACCCTGCCCGAGGCGCCCGAGCCCGGCCGTGTCGCGGAGGGGCCGGACATGGCCGCGGCGGAAGGCGCCGCGGCGCCCGCCGGGGCGGTGCCGGAGGCGTCAGCGCCGGAGGCCGCCCCGGACGCGGTGGTGCCGGGAGCGCCCACGCCTTCGTCCGCGCCTTCACCTTCGCCCGCACCCACGTGCGCGCCCTCGCCCTCGCCCTCGCCCGTCGCCGAGGACACGGCGGTCGGGCGCATGCGGGCGGCCGCGGCCTGGGGGATCCGCCAGGCGGTACTGCTGACGCTCTTCTACGCCCTGGTGCTCGCCGGCAACGCCGCCGTGTTCAACGCCGACGCCCCCGCCGGGCGCATCGCCGACGCGATCCTCGACGCCGGCATCTTCGCCCGCATCTGGATCGTGATCATCGCCGTGCTTGCCGCCCCCGGCGCGCCCGGGCGCCGCGTCGCGCGGCTGAGCGATGCCGAGGGCCTGATGATCGCGCACGCCTCCGGCTGGCTGATCGGCCTGCTCGCGCTCGCCGACTTCGTGACCCTGGTGATCACCGACGTGATCGACGCGGGGCCGAGCGGCGCGCTTGCCGCCTCGGCGCTGAGCGGCGTCGATGGCCTCCTCCTCATCGCCTACTTCCTCTACATCCGCGAACCCATCGCGCGGCTGATCGGCATCGCCTTTCTCGGCGGCGAGCGGCCGGAGGGTCTGGTCGGGCTCATCGCGCGCCACTGGTACGTCCTGTACGGCGCGCTCGCGCTCCTGCAGACGGCGGCGCAGGCGCGTGGCTATCTCGCCCCGCTGCCGGGTGGAGAGAGCTTCGCGCTTCGCCGCTCGTTCTCGATCTTCGTGCTGATGCCCTTCGTGCTGGCCAGTGTCGGCATCCTGCGCGTCCATTGGCGGGACCGGCTGGAGGGGCGCGTGCGGGGCCGCGTCGCGGGGTTCCTGTCGCTGGCCGAGGGGATGCTGGTGATCGCCGCGGCGGTGGCGATCCTCTACGCGTGGGACCTCGATCCCTTCGCCACCGGGGCCGAGGGAGCGCACCGCCTGGTGCCGGGTCTCGTCAGCGCCGCCATCGTCGTCGTCGTCGGCATCGCGATCTGGCGGGTGGTCAGCGCGCTGCTCGCGCCCCAGGAGAAGGAGGTCGACGAGGATGCGCTGTCCGAGGCCGAGGAGGGCGGCCCGGGCGGCAGCCGCTTCGAGACGGTGCTGCCGATCCTGCGCGGCTTCGCCGCCGCGCTGGTGGGCGCGATCACGGTGATGGTCGCGCTGTCCTCGGTCGGTGTCCAGATCGGCCCGCTGATCGCGGGTGCCGGCATCGTCGGCCTCGCCGTCGGCTTCGGCGCGCAGAAGATGGTCGAGGACGTGATCTCGGGCATCCTCTACCTGACCGAGGACGCCTTTCGCATGGGCGAGTACATCGAGACCGCCCAGGGCAAGGGCATGGTCGAGAAGATCATGCTGCGTTCGGTGCGGCTGCGTCATCACCGCGGGCCGATCTTCACCATCCCCTTCAGCCAGATGGGCACGATCCAGAACCACAGCCGTGACTGGGTGAAGGTGAAGTTCACCTTCGAGGTGGGGCCGCGCGAGGATGTCGAGCGGGTGCGCAAGCTGATCAAGAAGCTCGGCCAGCAGCTTTCCGCCGATCCTGAACTGGAGGGCAAGTTCCTTGAGCCGCTGAAGAGCCAGGGGGCGCTGGCGATGGTCGGGCCCAACTACCAGATCGGCGTCAAGTTCACCTGCAAGCCGGGCCAGCAGTTCCTGATCCGGCGCAAGGCGATGGCGGCGATCCAGAAGGCGGTCGAGGAGCAGGGGATCCAGATCGCGATCCCCCGCGTCCTTCTCTCCGACCCCGAGATGGGCAGTGGCGGCCCGGCCGCCGCCGGCCCCGGCTGATCGCGGCCAGCGCGCCGACGCGGCGTGCGACCCGGGGCTGCAGGATGCCTCGACGCGCCGCGCCCTGCCCCCGCCCGATGCCTTGCCGGGCGGCGCCCCCTCCCGCGTCAGAATAGCGTCGATTCGCTTGCCCCGATGCTAACGTCGGGCCTGATCGTTGCGGGCGTTCGGCCTCCGTCGTTCGCTGAACCGTAACTCCCGCAACCCTAGCCTGACGCGGGAGGGGGCGCGCCCCAAAGTGCGTTCTCCCAGAGCGCGTTCTCCTAGAGCGCGTTGACCGGGACCTTCAGCATCGGGCGGCCGTCCTCGTCCCTGGGCACGGTGCCGGCGCGCATGTTCACCTGGAGCGAGGGGATGATCAGCCTGGGCATCGCGAGCTGGGCGTCGCGGTCGGTGCGGAAGCGGATGAACGCCTCGCGCGTCTTGCCGCCGCCGACATGGATGTTCTCGGCGCGCTCCTCGGCGACGCTCGTCTCCCAGCGGATCTCGCGCCCGCCGCCCGCGCCGTAGTCGTGGCACATGAAGAGCCGCATCGCGTCCGGCAGCGCCAGCACGCGCTGGATCGAATCGTAGAGCGCACCCGCGTCGCCCCCCGGGAAATCCGCCCGGGCCGAGCCGCTGTCGGGCATGAACAGCGTGTCGCCCACGAAGGCCGCGTCGCCGATCACATGCGTCATGCAGGCGGGTGTGTGGCCGGGCGTGTGCATCGCGAAGCCGGTGAGACCGCCCAGGCGATAGGTGTCGCCCTCGTCGAACAGCCGGTCGAACTGGCTGCCGTCGCGCTGGAACTCGGTTCCTTCGTTGAAGATCTTGCCAAAGGTGTCCTGCACCTCGGTGATCGCGCGCCCGATGCCGATCTTCCCGCCCAGCGCCCGCTGGATGTAGGGCGCGCCCGAGAGATGGTCGGCATGCACATGCGTCTCGATCAGCCATTCGAGGTCGAGCCCGCGCTCGCGGATATGGGCGATGATGCGGTCGGCGCCCTCATGCGTGATGCGCCCGGCGGCGTAGTCGATGTCCATCACGCTGTCGATCACCGCGCAGGCGGTCGAGCCCGGGTCGCGCACGACATAGCTGATCGTGTTCGTGGCAGGGTCGAAGAAGCCGGTCACATCCGGCCGGTTCTCCATGGAGATCGGGTAGTTGCTGCTCACGGCGTCCTCCCAAGGCGTCCCGCCGGCGCATCATCGCCCGGCCTCACTGTCAAATGCAAATTTTTATATGTGTTCTGCCGTGAGGCTCTCTGCCGCGCCGCCGGCCCCCGGATCGCCACACAGTGCTCGACGCCCGGCGGTCGCGGCGCTAGGGGAAGGCGCGACGGCGCGGTGGCGGGCCCCCTCCTGGCGACCCGGCCGTCGGCTGGCAACGGGCAGGGAGGCGGTGCATGGCGCGGATCGCGATCAACGGCATGGGGCGCATCGGCAAGCTGGTGCTGCGCGCGATGGTCGAGGAGGGGGCGCCGGGCGAGATCGTCCTGCTGAACGACGCCGTCGGCGACCCTGCCCAGCACGCTCACCTGCTGGAGTTCGACACCGTGCATGGCCGCTGGGCCGCGCGGTTCGATCACGATGGCGAGAGCGTCAGCGTCAACGGCCACCGGATGCGCATGACAGGCGCCAGGGCGATCGCCGATCTGCCGCTCCGTGACCTCGGCGTCGATCTCGTCATCGACTGCACCGGGGTCTTCAAGACGGTGGCCAAGGTGCAGCCCTACTACGACGCGGGGGTGGCCAAGGTGGTGGTCTCGGCGCCCGTCAAGGAGGCGCCGGCGCTGAACCTCGTCTACGGCGTGAACCACGACCTCTACGATCCCGCGACGCATCACCTGGTCACGGCGGCGAGCTGCACGACCAACTGCCTCGCGCCGGTGGTCAAGGTGCTGCACGAGGAGATCGGCATTCGCCACGGCTCGATCACGACGATCCACGACGTCACCAACACGCAGACCATGGTCGACCGGCCGGCCAAGGACCTCCGCCGCGCACGCTCGGCGCTCAATGCGCTGATCCCCACCACCACCGGCTCGGCCACCGCGATCACGCTGATCTATCCCGATCTCAAGGGCCGGCTGAACGGGCATGCGGTGCGGGTGCCGCTGCTCAATGCCTCGCTGACCGACTGCGTGTTCGAGATGGCGCGCGAGACGACGGTCGAGGAGGTGAACGGCCTCTTCGCCAAGTGGGCCGAGGGGCCGCTCGCGGGCATTCTCGGCTACGAGACGCGCCCGCTGGTCTCGACCGATTTCCTCAACGACCCGCGCTCGGCCATCGTCGACGCGCCCTCGACCATGGTCGTCGCCGGCACGCAGGTGAAGGTCTACGCCTGGTACGACAACGAGTGGGGCTATGCCTGGCGCCTCGCCGATGTCGCACGGATGGTGGCGGGAGGCATGGCATGACCGAGCGTCCGCTGGCAGCCTATGCCGCCGTCACGGCCGCCTACTGGGCGTTCATGCTGACGGACGGGGCGCTGCGCATGCTGGTGCTCCTGCATTTTCACACGCTCGGCTTCTCGCCGGTGCAGCTCGCCTATCTGTTCCTGCTCTACGAGCTGATGGGGGTGGTGACGAACCTCTCGGCCGGCTGGATCGCGGCGCGCTTCGGGCTGACCTCGACGCTCTATGCGGG
>JBCBPG010000021.1:0-15354 GCA_039820865.1 Pseudomonadota bacterium | reverse complement strand
CTGGCCGAGCGCGCGGGCCGCCGCTGCCTCGACGACGGCGCACCGACCATGCCGCACGGCACGGCGCCCGGCACGGCGCCCGGCACGGCGCGCGCCCCCTCGCCCGACGACCGACACTGGATGGAGCGCGACATGCTGGACGAGCTGATGGCGACCGACGACTACCACGCGCTGGCGCACCGGGCGGCGGCCAAGGAGCGTGCCCTTGCCGGTGGCGACGCGGCGCTCTCCCCGCCCCGGGCCATCGACCGCGAGCTTCCGGGGCTTCTGGACTGGTTCTGCCACGCGCGCCGGGTCGCCTGCGATCTCGACGATGCCGACGAGATCGCCGCGAGCCTCGGGCTGGCGGACCGGCGTGCCCTGCACCGCCTGCTCGACCGCGAACGCCGCTTCGCCGGGCAGGACCTGCTGGCGGGAGCGGCATCGTGAGCGGCGCGGGCAAGACCGAGGGCGGCACGCGCTTCCGCATCTACGCCCAGTCGCCCGTCGGCCCCGGGCCTCACCCCCTCGAGACCGTCTCGCTCTCGCCGCCCGCGGGCTCGCTCGACCCCGGGCCTGCCGACCGGCGGATGTACACGGTGGTCCCGATCGGCAAGCTCGAGCCCTACGGCATCGTCGACGGGCCGAACGGTCCGGTGCCTTTCCGCCCGCCCTGGCCCGGGCCCGTCCAGCCACCGGTCCGGCCCGACGACGACGGCCATTTCGACTATCTCTCTCCCGGCGATCCCGGCTTCGTGGCCGCCCATCTCTACGGCACGGCGCGGTTCGTTCTCGATGTCTGGGAGGGCTACCTGCAGGAGCGGATCAGGCTCGTCTCGCATCGCCGCTTCGAGCGCCTCGAACTCACGGCCAACCGCGACCGCCGCGTCGCCAAGATGGGGCGCGGCTACCTGGAGGTCGGCCAGAGGGCCATCGGGGACGGCGAGCGGCACGACTATGCCCTCAACTTCGACGTGATCGCGCACGAGGTCGGCCACTTCGCCCTCGACTCGATCGCCGACCCGACCCGCGCGGACCGTGGGACGGACGCCTACGACGCGCTGCACGAGATGAACGCCGATGCCGTGGCCATGATCACGGCGCTCCACTTCGACAGCGTCGTCGAGGAGGTGCTTGAGAGCACGGGGGGCAATCTCGACAGCTTCAACACGCTCAGCCGGATCGGCGAGTTCGACAGGGACAGACAGATCCGGCTGGCCACGAACGACCGCACGGTCTTCGACTTCGTCGACGGCTGGGAGAGCGAGCACGACCTCGCGGCACCGCTGATCGGCGCGTTCTTCGACATCTTCATCGACCTCTACCACGAGGAGCTCGTGGAGAGCGGTGCGGTGAGCGCCGAGCTCGAGCGCCTTGCCGACCGTGCCGAGCAGGACGCGCGGCTGCGCCCGGCCGTGAGGGACGGCTTCGCCGCCGCCTTCGAGCGCAACCCCGACGCCTTTCGCCAGGCGCTCCGCGACGCCCGGGACATGGGCGCGCGCATGCTGGTCGAGATCTGGCGGCGCGTGCGGCCCGAGCGGTTCCGCCTGGGCCAGGTCGCCCGCTGGCTCCGCGATCTCGACCGCGAGACGCAGGGCGGTCGCTACCAGGACATCCTCGCCCGGAACCTCGCCCTGCGAGGGATCGGTCTCGTGGAACCCGGACCCCGCCGGGGACGATCAGTCCGCCTCGTGCACGCCCATGCCGGGCATCGCCACGCGGCGGCTGCTGCGCATGGTCCCGGGAGGGACCGGCGCCCGTAAGACGACAGTAATGTAACCCAGGAGGAGAATAATGCCGCGGTCTTTGCTTCAGAGTGACAGCCAGATACTGCTGATCGGCGTACCCGTTCCCGATGCAGACATGACGTTGGGCACCGCATGGCCAGATACCAAGAAACTGGCGTTGATTTACAAGTTCTACTATCAGAATGAGACGGTTAATCTCGCCAAGCCCACAATCTTCGTGGTGGAGGGCGACGGTACGCCGTTGGCCAACCCTGTGAACGACCCGAGTTTCCCGGTCCACCTCGAGGACAAGGGCGATCTCGAACCCAGCGCGGCGTTCTGGATGGTCGATCGCAGCGATCATCTGGTGCGGATCGACACGTCGACCGGCGATGCCGGCGATGTGCTGCTCACCCGCGAACTCGGCGTCATCGACACCGAGGCGATGCACGGGCGGGGCGCCGAGCCGATGCGGACACGCCGGCGCTGGCGGTCCCTCGACAGCGAGTGACGCACGGGGCGCGCCGGGCCGGTCACAGTCCGGCGCGCTTCAGCCCTAGGCGGAACAGCCGGGCATGCTCGGGCATGCGGTCGGGCACGACGCTCAGCCAGGCATCGGCGTCGAAGTCGGGCCACTGCTCCAGAAGCCGCGCGGCCTCGCGGCGGCCCTCCTGCTCGCGTCCGGCCAGCATGAGGGCCGCGGTCAGGCAGCGCTGGGCGGTGAGCGGCTGGCGCATCGTCCGGATCGTCTCGATCGCCCGCTCGAAGTCCTCCATCCCGAAATACGCGCCCGCCAGGTTCGAGAGGTACAGGTCGGGCTTGAGCGGGTTGAGCTTGAGGGCACGCTGGAACAGCGGGATCGCCTTGTCCGGCTCGCCGTTGAAGCTGAGCACATCGGCATAGCCCGCGATGATCTCGCAGTTCGAGGGATTGAGCTTGAGGGCACGCTCGTAGGACGCGACCGCCCGGTCGTGCTCGCGGCAGTAGAGGTTCACGAAGCCCAGCTCGGCATGGGCGGTGGCATCGTTGGGATCGGCATCGACGGCGCGGAGCGCATGCGTCATCGCCGCGTCGAAGCTGCGCTGGCGGTCACCGGTCCAGCCGAAACGCCACTGCACCGAGTGACCGCGCGCCAGACCCGACAGGGCGGCCGAGTAGGTGGGATCGTGGCTGATCGCCGCGCTGAAGCAGTTCATCGCGCGCGCCGTGGCCTCGCGGCCGCTGGCGCCGTCCTCGAATTCCTCGAGCCGCCCGCTGATGACCAGCGCGTAGGCGTCGAGGTTCGACGGATCGAGCATCCGCGCGGCATTGCGCTCGGCCACGCCGACATTGATCGCCATCGCCGAGGCCGCGGTCTCCTCGATGTCGCTCTCGATGGCGAAGAGATCGTCGATCTTCTGGTCGTACTTCTCGGCCCAGAGGATCCGCCGCTGCCCGGCATCGCTGAGGGTGACGTTGGCGACGAGGCGACGACCGTCGATGCGGAGCACGCCGCTGGCCACGTACTCCGCCCCGACCGCCGAGGCCGAGGCGAGATCGTCCGCGCCGGCATCGAGGATGTAGCTCGTGTCGCGCCAGATGACGTCCAGCATGCTGAAGCGCGACAGCCGGGTGATGAGGTCGAAGGTCAGACCCGTTGCAAGCTCCGACACGCGCCGGTCGCTGCCGATGCCGACGAAGGGACGCACGACGATCGTCGGGCGTCGGGGCGTGGCGGCGGGCGCGTCGGGCGCCACGCCGTCGCGGCCGGCCACCTCGGCGAACGGCCGCGCTTCGGCGGGGCCGGCGGGCGCGGCCGGCGCCACGTCGTCCAGTTCGAGCTTGATGTCGCGCAGAAGCTCCAGCGTCTTCCGCGAGGGTTCGGCGTCGGCCTCCAGCTCGTCGAGGGTGCGGCAGAACTCGTTGTAGACCTTGGTCGCCGCGGTCGGCTCGCCCCGGATCCAGAGCCAGTGCATCAGCGCACGCACCGCGACCTCGTCGGTCGGGTCGGTGACCAGGATCGCCCGGGCCGCGTCGCCGCGCCTGACCGACATCTCGGGCGACATGTCCAGCACCCGGCGAAGCGCGTCGACCAGGCGGGCACGGAAGCGCTCGCGCTGCTCGCGCAGGTACTGGTCGAAGGGCGTGGAGAGCCCGTCGAGGCCCTGCAGCAGCGTCTCGGCCGGCGCATGGGTCATCAGGTCGTCCGGCACCTCGCCCGCCGCGAGGCGCTGGAGCAGGGCGTCGCTGTCCAGCGTCACGGCATCGCGGTTCAGCTGCAGCGCACCGGGCGGCTCGAGCAGCACGCCCGGCGCGGCGCGCTTGAGGCCGTCGCGGAGGGCCTTGAGCGCCTGGCGGAACGCGGCGTTGCCATCCTTGGCATCCAGCCAGAGCAGCTCGACCAGATGGGCGCGCGTCAGGCGGGCATGGGGCGCGAGGCAGAGCGCGACGAACATGCCGAGCGCCTTGCCGCCCTTGAGCCCGAGCGGGCCGGCGCGGGACAGGATCGCGCAGTCGCCGAGAATCCGGACGTCGAGGCTGTCCCCTGCGGCGGCGGACATGACCGACGTATCGTCCGGTGTCATGGCGCCGCTCCCAGGTCACACAAAAGGGTCAGGCACGCGGGGAACGGGCGTACCTGCGGGGAAAATTCCAGCAACTTCCTAGGAACTTTTGATTAAAGCCGCGATCCCGGCACTTCAACTCAAAACTGAGTGCACCCGCTTCGCAGCGCCCGATGCGCCGCCGCCGCCCCGGCCTGGCGCTCCGTGGCCATCCCCCGTGCCGTCTGATCACGAGGCTCTCACGCCCGTCTCACGACCCAGGGTTAACGATTCCTTACCGCCAGAAACCGGTCGCCAGACACCGGTCGCCGCTCAAGGGACAAGGAGGAGGGCTCCGTCGATGCCGCACACGCAGACGTTCTCGAACGCAGCGCTCGATGCCGCGATGAAGAAGGTGCACGCCCTCTACGGCGCCCGCGCCGACTTCACCGGCGTCGATGTCGGCTACCGTTACCGGTCAGGCCGACGGACCGGGACGGTCTGCGTCCGCATCCATGTCGCGCGCAAGCGTCCCAGGGCTGCGCTTGGTGACGACGAGGCCTTCCCGTCATGCATCGACGCCGTCCCGCTCGACGTGATCCAAGCGTCGTACCGGCCGACGCGCTCGACCCGCTGCTTCGACCATCAGGAGCGCTTTCCGGTTCTCTCCAGTGGCGTGTCCTGCGGGCGTGTGGGCGATGGCACGGGCACGATAGGTGCGATCGTCATCGACAAGCGGAGCGGCCGGCCGGCGATCCTGTCGAACTGGCACGTCCTGGCCGGCGCCAGCGCCCGGCGCGGCGACAGCATCCTTCAGCCGGGCGGCATCGATGGCGGCATGCCGGACCATGACGAGGTCGCCCGACTGGAGCGCTGGGTGCTCGGCCACGAGGGTGACGCCGCCATCGCGCTCCTCGGCGTCGACCGCGACTGGCGGCCGGTCGAGACGGGCAGCGGCGACGCGCCCGGGACCGCGATCGCGCGGTCGAGCCGGCACGGCGAGGTCCTCGTCAAGTCAGGACCGCGCACCGGTCCGGTGCGGGCGCGGGTCGATGGCCGGGGCCTCTACCGGATCGCCTACGAGGCCGCGCCGGGGTTCGTCGAGACCCGCGACATCCGTGGCTTCAAGCTGGTGACCGTGACCGACGACACCAGGGGCGACACCAATAGCGACGCCGGGATCTCCGCCCCGGGCGACAGCGGCGCGCTCTGGCACGACCCGGCCTCGAGGGAGGCCGTGGGCCTCCACGTCGCATGCCAGGCCGACACGGGCGCGTCAGCCCGCCACGCGATCGCCTGCGAGCTTCCGGGCGTGCTCGACGCGCTCGACGCCCGGCTCGCCGGCGCCGAGGACCGGCGGCGCCTCAACCGCGTCCTCGGCGATGTCTCGAAGACCTGGGCCGCGCCGCGACAGGGCGAGGCGCCGGTGGTGCCCGTGGACCGGCCGGCGGCCCGGCACTATGGCCGCAGGGATCCGCGGCCCGGCGATGCCATGCCGTTGCCGACCGGTCCCGTCGCCGTCATGCCCGCGGCGGCGGGGCCGCTGGCCACGCTGTCCGACGCACTGCCTGCGGCACCCGATGCAACGGGCGCGCTGACCTGCCTTTCGGTGACCGCAGGCAAGGGCGTCGGCAAGGGCGTCGGCCGCGCGCTCCGCCGCGACGTCCTCGCCGCCTTCAACGCCGCCTACGGCCAGCTCGGCCGCCAGTACATGAGCCTGACGCCGGTGATGCGCCACCGCGGCAGCATCGTCGGCTGGCGGCGTGCCTTTCGCAGCGAGATCGAGCGTCCCCTGCAGGGCGAGGCACGCTATGCCGACTGGCCCGGCCTCGCCGGTCCCGAGCTGAGCGCGCTCTTCAGCTGGACGTTCGACGCCACCTACGCCGCCACGGTCTCCAGCATGGGTACGGCGCTCGGCATCGACCCCTGGGAGGACTGACGACGCGGGCGCCGCGGCACCGCCGCAGCCCGCCCCACCAAGCCCGGCCGGCAACGTCCAGGATGAGACCCTTTCGCACACCCGGCGCGTGATCCCCTCGAGATCGGGCGCCGGAGGAGAACACCGGGGAGCGGGGTCGCCCAAGCCGGCGGATCTCCAGCATCCCCGTTTCGCCGAACGCCTGGCTGCGGGCGGAGGTGATCCGCGCCTCGCTGCACCGCCTCGCCGACATCCTGGGCGCTTGTCCCTGTGCGGGATGCCCGAGGTCCCGCTGCCGGACCGGATCGGTTTCGAGGCTGGGCAGGCGCCGCGAGCCGGATGGTGCCCGACCGACCCGCCGGCATCGATGCGACGACGTCCGCTCGCCGTGCAACGCGGCGGACTGCCGGCAGTCGGGCCACGGGCCTCCCGGGGGCTTGCCTCGCCCAATCTGCAACGTTCCCCGACGGTGATTGGCGGCGCCGCGGGCTGCGGGGATTCCGTCTTGGATCATTGCGGGCCGGCCGGCCAACCTGCCGCCATCGGATGGGTCAGTCGGGGCGGTGTCGTGGTGACAGTCAATGTGTCGAACGGTGGATCGGGTCGCAGCCTGGCCCGGTCTGTCCTGGCGTTTCTTCTCCCGCTCCTGCTGGCACTCCCCCCGCTCGCAGGGGCCGAGGAGAACGGGCGGCCCAGGATCGGGCTGGTGCTGGGCGGCGGTGGCGCCGCCGGCGTCGCCCATGTGGGCGTGATCCAGGCGCTCGAGGCACGCGGCATCAGGCCCGACGTGGTCGCCGGGACCAGCATGGGGGCGATCGTGGGCGGGCTCTACGCGTCCGGTCTCGACCCGGTCGAGCTGGAACGGGCGGTCACGGCGATCGACTGGAGCACCATCCTCAACGACCAGTCGGACCGTCAGCTTCTGCACCCGATGCGCCGCGACAGCCGGATCGATCCCCTCTCGGTCCAGACGGAGCTTCCCGTCGGGATCGGCGAGGGGGGCGTGCAGGTCGATGCCGGCCTTGTCGATGCCGTCAAGCTGACGCTGGAACTGCGCCGCCTGGCCGCGCGCGCCGAGGGCGTCTCGGACTTCGACGATCTCGCGATCCCGTTCCGGGCGGTCGCCACCGACCTGGTGTCGGGCGAGGCGGTGGTGCTGGGCGAGGGCGATCTGGCAACCGCGCTCCGCGCCTCGATGTCGATCCCGGCGCTGTTCCCGCCGGTCGAGATCGGCGAGCGCCTGCTGGTCGACGGCGGCGTCGTCAACAACCTGCCGGTCAACGTGGCGCGCGCCATGGGCGCGGACATCGTCATCGTCTCCGAGATCCCCGGTGCCGAGGTCACCCGGGACGATCTGCGCTCGCTGACCGCGGCGCTGGCACAGACCCTGTCCATCGTGATCGCCGCGAATTCGCGCGAGCAGACCTCGGGGCTCGGCCCCGCGGACATCCACCTCGTGCCCGACGTGGGTGCGGTCGGCATGCTGGCCTTCGAGGAGGCGCCGACCACCGTCGCTGCCGGGCAGGCCGCCGTCGCGGCCGAGACCGTCCAGCTCGCGGCCCTGGCCTACGGGCGGTCGCCTATCCCGCCGTCGGGCGAGACACAGGACCCGCTGACGGTCGAGATCGCCTATGACCGCATCGAGATCGACTATTCCGGGACGCTCGACAGGCGCGTGATCCGCGCCCGTCTCGACCTGCCGGAACAGGGGTCGGTCAGCATCGGCGAGATCGAGATCGCGCTCCGCCGCGTCTATGGTCTCGGCACCCTCGACACCGTGCAGTACCGCGTCGAGCAGCAGCGCGACCAGCGCGTGCTGGTCGTCAAGGCCGAGCCGGTGTCGTCCGGCAGCCTGCAGCCGCGCCTGGGGCTCGGCCTCTCGAACGTGTTCGGCGGCGACGGGGATTTCACGCTGGTGTTCGGTCTCAGCGCGAACGACCTGAATTCCCTCGGTGGCCGGCTCGAGTTCGACGCGACGATCGGCGACACCGACGGGGCACGGCTGCGCTTCGAACAGCCGCTCGATTTCGCCCAGACCTTCTTCCTGCGCCCGGGCGCCAGCTACTTCCGCAGGACGGGTACGCTCTTCCTCGGTCCCGACCGTCCGGTCTCCGAGGTCCGGGTGTCACAGACGAGCGCCGGTTTCGATGCGCTCTGGGCGCCGGGGAACTGGGGCCGGGTCGGGTTCGGGGTCTCCTATCTCCACACCGTGTCCACGGTCCGGAACGGGCTCCTCTCCCTTTCGGACGTGGGGCGCGAGCTCGATGACGAAATGCCGCTCAGCTTCCTCCTCGACTACGACACCCTCGACGATCCCGACCTGCCGACCGCGGGTATCCAGTTCGCCACGGCGGTGGACTTCGACCTGCTGGACGGTGCCTCGGCCTCGCGGGTCGAGGTCGATGCCGTTGCCGCTCAGTCCTTCGGCCACCACACCCTGTCGCCCTTCATGTTCCTGCAGGGCGACATCGACAGCGACAACGTCATCTCCAACTTCATCGGTGGCTTCCAGCGCCTCTCCGGCTTCGAGGAGGGCGAGCTGATCGGCTCGGTCGTCGGCGTCGCGGGGCTGAGATACTACTACCGCTTCCCCTTCGACTCGCTCTTCGGCAAGGAGGCCTTCCTCGGCGGTGGGGGGGAGTACGGCGGCGCCTACGCCAGCTGGGGCGACCTGGGGCAAGAGGGCAGTTTTGTGGCCGGGTCCCTCTTCGCGGGCATCGAGACCAGCCTCGGCCCGCTGATCCTCGGCTTCGGCATGGCCGAGACCGGACAGTACGCCGGCACCCTCACCCTCGGGACGCGCTTCTGACCCCCACCGGGTCGGAGACGGCGGTCGTTACCATGGCGTGAGCGACCTCAACCCGTTGGTTTCAATCGAGAAACACGTCAGGGTTCGTGTCCTGCCGAACCCGGGGTGCAGGACGGCCGGGCAACGGGCCGCCGGGGCCGCGGGAACAGCGTGATCGCGAGACCGCGCGCCCGCGGGACCGTGCCCCGGGCGGCAGGATGCCTGCCGCTCTTGTGACACCGCGCCGTCATTATATTCCAATATCCTCCATAGCGACGCCGCCTTCGGGGCACAGGGATATCCGGGAACGGAAAGCGTTCCGCACGTTGGCAGTGCGTCGGCGAGGAAGCCAGCAGGTGCCGCGGGGGAGTTCGAAAATGTGTGTGTGCGAGGGGATGTCCGATGCCGCCAGGCCGTCGGCGATCGATTCCGCGGTCGTGACATCCATCACCGGTGGCGCGCTGTGACGCCGCTTGCCCCTGACGCGGCACACGCCGCCGGCATGGCGCGGATCGACGCGATGCGCGACAGGCTTGCCCAGGCGCTTGCCACCTGCGTCGCCGCGACCGGCAGCACGTCCCAGCGACTGACGGCGCTGGAACGGGCGACGGCCGAATACGCACCCACCGTCACCCTGATCGGGCAGGTCAAGGCGGGCAAGACGGCGCTGGCCAACGCGCTGTCCGGCCGGCCGGGGCTGCTGCCCGTCCAGGTGAACCCCTATACCGCGGTGGTCACGCGCCTGCTGCTGTCGCCGCCGGGGACCAGCGAGCGTTCGGAGTTCGACTTCTTCGGCGACGCCGACTGGCGCGCGCTGACCGAGGGCGGCGGCGCGCTGGGTGCCATCGCGCGCCGGGCTGAGCTGGAGGACGAGGCGCGCGAGCTGGCCGACCAGATCGCCATGATGCGCGAGACCGCCAAGGCCAAGCTCGGTCAGCATTTCGAGACGCTCGTCGGGCGCAACCACGCCTTCGACACGGTCACGACGGCGCTGCTCGAGCGCTATGTGGCCGCCGGCGACGAGGAGCCGGGCCGCGAGCATGTGGGCCGCTATGCGGAGATCACGCGTGCCGCGCGGCTGATCGTTGCCTCGCCCGTGGTGCGCACGCCGCTGGTCCTGTGCGACACGCCGGGGGTCAACGACCCGTTCCTGGTGCGCGAGCAGGTGACGCTCTCCGGCCTCAGCCACTCCGACATCTGCGTTCTGGTCCTCAGCGCCCACCAGGCGCTCACCACCGTGGACGTCGCGCTCTTCCGGCTCTGCGCGACGCTCGACGTCGGCCGCATCGTGATCTTCGTCAACCGCATGGACGAGCTCGAGGACGCGGCCGGGCAGCGCGTCGAGATCGAACGTCGGCTGCGCGAGGCGCTGACCCGCCACGCCCTGCCGAGCAACGTGACGATCCTGTTCGGCAGCGCACTGGCGGCGCAGTCGGGCGAGCCGGGCGCGGACCGCGCCTCGGGCGTCGCGGCGCTGCGCGAGCATCTCGACGCCAGCCTGGCGGACAGCACCGTGCGCGAGCACTTCCGCGCCCTGGCGCTCGAAGCGCTCAACATCGCCCGCATCGAGCTGCTGGTGGCCAGCAAGGCCGAGGCCGAGCATCGGCGGACCCGGCCCGGCCGGTCCGAGACGATCGTCGCGCTCGACCGCATCGTGGCCGAGACCGAGCGGCAGCTGCAGGAGGTGCTGAAGGCCCTCCACGAGACGCTGGTGCGCCGCGTTCTCGTGATCGGGCGCGAGATCGCCGACCGCGAGTGCCAGGTCGTCGCCGAGGAGGCAGCGACGCGGCGCGTGCAGGGCTGGGCCGTCGACACGATCGGGCTGCGCCGGCAGCTGAAGGAGAACTACGACGCCACGATGGCCGAGGGCATCACCTCGGTGGGCGCGGTGCTGGAGGCGAGCGCGCGCCGGATCGAGCGTCTCTACATGGCGCTGTTGCCGCCCGACATCGACGGCATCGCGCTGGACCTGCCGGCCCTGCCGACCCCGCGGCCCCCGGTCGCGATCGCCCGCACGCTGTCGGTCGAGCTCGATGCCTCGTGGTGGCGGCGGCTGCTGATGCGCGAGCGCGGCATCGAAGAGCTGCAGCGCCGGCTGCGCGGTGTACTGGACAGCGAGATCACCGCGCTCGGCGAGGAGGTGATCCAGCGTCACTTCAAGCCCTTCGTCGCATGCATCGGCGACGTGGTCCGCGACTTCCTCAGCGCCGAGGCCGAGCGCCTGATCGCGCTGGCCGACGAGGATGCCGAGGCCGAGCGCCGTGCGGCGATGGCCGCCCTGGGCGCCGATCCCGAACGCCTCGACGCCCTCGCCGAGGCGGTGGCAACGCTCGAGGCGATCGGGGCCGAAGGCGCCGGCCAGCAGCGCAAGGCGACCGCGGCATGAGCTTCGATCACGACACCTCCCTCGACGCCAACAGCGCACCGGACAGCGAGACCGGGGTCAGCAAGCTGGTGACGACGCACGCCTATGCCCGTCTCGCCCGCTTTGCCCTCCGCCGGCCGCGCGTCGCCGTCATGGGCGAGTTCAGTGCCGGCAAGTCCAGCCTGGTGAACGCTCTGGTCGGGCGGGCGATCTGGCCCACCAAGGTGACCGCGACGCATCTTCCGCCGTGCTGGCTCCGCCACGATCCGTCGGCCGGATCCGAGCTCGTCGGCGACGCGGTGGCAGCGGATGGCAGCCGCCGCCGGCTCGCCCGCGACGCGCTGACCGCCGAAGGGATGGCCGAGGGCCGGGCCATCGCCGTCAGCCTCGACGCGCCCCATCTGGCCGGCTTCGACCTGGTCGACACGCCGGGGATCTCCGACCCGCTGCTGAGCGACGACCTGATCGAGGGCGTCGCCGGGCAGGTCGAGATGGTCATCTGGTGCACGGCCGTCCAGCAGGCGTGGCGCCAGTCCGAGCGGGCCCGCTGGCGCAGCCTGCCGCGGCGCCTTCGGCCGCGTTCGGTGCTGGTGCTGACCCATGCCGACCGTCTCGCGCCCGAGGACCTGGCCCGCGTCAGGCGACGGCTGGAGCGCGAGGCCGGCGACCTGTTCGGCGCGATGGTCGAGGTTGCGAGCCCCCGTGCCCAGGCGGCGCTGGACGGGGGTGTCGTGGTCGACGCCGACGCCTGGGCGGCAAGCGGCCTGGCGCGTCTGCTCGAGGTGGTCAATGCCCAGGCGGCGGCCGTGACCGCCCATCGCGCGGCGCTGCTGACCCGATACCTGGCCGTCGAGCCTGAGCCAGAGCCTGAGCCTGAGCCCGCAGTGGCCCGCGGCCCCTTCGACGCCCTGGCCGCCTGGAACCGCATCCGCGAGGCGCAGGGCCCCGGCGACAGCGACGAGGAGCTGCGCCGAAGCCTGCTGCAGCTCGCCGCGGACTATGACGCCTGGGCCGCAGGGGCGCGGGTGTCGCCGACCGGGGCGGCCACTGCCGGCGTCGCGGACACGAACGAGACCGTCCCGGCATGGCGGCGGCGGGTTGGACCGACGGACGGGGCATTGGCCATGGCGACAGAACACGAAGCACGCATTCCCGCGTCGGGCGTCACCAGCATCCTCAGGATGCTTGGCATCGTCCCGCCGCGGACCGAGACCGCTCCCGCAAGCGAGGGGGTGGACGATGGCGGTGGGGACCGCCGGGACGATGACGGTGGGGACCGTCAAGACGACCAGAATGATCAAAAGGAGAGTGAGATCATGAAAGACCAGATGACTGACATCAGCGACCTGAAGAACCTCAACGGCTTCCTCGGCGCCTGTCTCGTGGACAGCGACACCGGCCTGATGCTGGGCTCGGAGGGCGGTGCCTCGATCGACCTCGAGGTCGCCGCGGCCGGCAACACCGAGGTGGTGAAGTCGAAGAGCAGCGTGATGCGCCAGCTGGGCCTGGACGACTCGATCGAGGACATCCTCATCACGCTCGGCACCCAGTTCCACCTGATCCGCCCGCTGGAGCGGAACCCGAGCGTCTTCATGTACGTCGCGCTCGACAAGAAGCAGGCCAACCTCGGCATGGCCCGCCTGCAGGTGAAGAAGGTCGAGCAGCAGATCCGTCTCTGACGCTCGCCAAGACGACCAGGCGCCGCCCCGTCCAGCGGGGTGGCGCTTATGGCGCGACCGCCTGGAGGAGAGAGCCCGCATGACCGAGCCGACGACACTGCCGGACTTCCTGCACGAGTTCCTCGAGACCGCGCCCTTTGCCGTGACCCTGGCCGGCGACCTCACCGAGGACCGAAAGCGGCCGCTGCTGGCGGCGAACGAGCGCTTCTGGAAGCTCACCGGCTTTCCGAGACAGACCGCGGTGGGCCAGGACCTGTCGTTCATGCAGTCCGACACCTCGCAGCCCCGCGCCGTGGCGCTGTTCGCCGAGCGGCTGGCCGCGTACGCGCCCGTCGAGGTGGTGATCCGGAACTGCAATGTCCGCGGCGAGGTCTACGACATGCTGGTCTCGATCATGCCGCTGCGCGACCTGCCCGTGCCCGTGTTCGTCGCGGCGCATCTGGGGATCGATCCGCTGCTCGGCGCCCGCGCGGTGACCGAGCATCTCGCGGCGGTGGGCGAGGCCTTCGCGGCGCTTCGCGACCGCCAGCAGGCCGCCGGCAGGGCGTTGCCGCCGGTCGAACCCTTCCTGGCGATCGACCCGGCGCGGATACTGCGCGCGCGCCTCTCGACCTTCTCCATCCCCGTCTGAGCCGACGGCCCGCCCGACGGGCGGCCGCGGCCGGCGCCTGCCCGCCCGGGGCGCGCCGGTTCGTGGCAGACGTATGCCTGCGCCAGCGGGTACCGGAGATCGAATCAAGAATCCCGGAAGAGTCGCTTCAGGCCCGGATCATTCAACGTATGGCTGAGTAGATAAGCCGGTAAATAAATCGTTGATTGAATGTCTGTCCCAAAGAGAGGCCGGCAAGAGGCTGAAAGAAGTCAGCATTGCGGCCGTCGCGGAATTGATATCAATCAATTCTTACGGACTTAAAGTCGCAGACCGGGTCGGTGTGGGAGCGCTCCGGTACGCAACGACGGTGGTCGGTGGTCTTGAGTGTTTTGTCCGACGGGGTGTGAAGAGTGAGCCTACGACTGTTCATCAGGGACCGGGCGGGTGGCATCACCCCGTTCTCCCTCGTGTGCATGATCGCGCTCGTCGCCATCGGGGGGCTCGCGACCGACGCCGCCAACGCCTACCGGATGCGCGCCATGATGCAGGCGACGGCCGATGCCGCGGCGCTTGCCGCCGCCGCCGACCTGCCCGACCAGGCTGCCGCCCGCGCCAGCGCGCTCCAGTATGTCGAGGCGAACATGGCACGGTCCGCGCATGGCGAGCTCCTGCGCACGGTCGACATCGTCTTCGGCCGCCTCGACGAGAAGGACGGCAAGATCGTCGTCGGCGCGCAGACCAACGCGGTCGAGGTCAAGCTGGTGCGCGAGGGCGCGCGCGGCAACGCGCTGCCCACCTTCCTGACCCGCATCATCGGCCAGTCGAGCTGGTCGCTCTCGACCAGCGCGGTCGCGATCGGGATCGACACCCAGTGCCCGGGCATCCTGGCCAACGGTCACGTCAAGATGGGCCACACCCCGAAGATCGGCGCCAGGGTCTGCGTCTATGGTCGCGAGAGCCTGCAGGTCGGCCATGACCTGGTCGCCGAACCGGCCGCCCGCGTCGGCACCGAGAACCTCGACAACATCAAGCTCAAGAAGAACGCCTCCCTCCCCGATGGCGTGCTGTTCGAGGCCGATTTCACGGCCAAGCGTGCCGAGGCGATCGCCGAGATCATCGACTACTGGGTGGGCGAGAGCGGCGATGGCACGGACGGCACGCCGCCGAACGGCTGGAGCGTGGTCGGCCCGCTTGAGGAGCTGCCCGACACGCTCGCCCCGGCGACGATCTACCATATCGACGGCGATCTCACGATCTCGCAGGACTATACCGTCAGCGACGTGATCCTGGCCGTCGACGGCAACGTGCGCTGGGGCCAGGACGGGCGCTTCACCAACACGCGAAGCTGCGACAACGGCGAGGCGATCGGCCTCTACGCCACCGGCGACATCCGCATCGGGCACGACCCGGTCGGGCGCGGCATCGACATGATCGCCGGCGGCACGGTCCGGATCGGTCACGACATCGGGTCGAGCGAGATGCTGATCGAGGCCGCGGGCGACATCGATTTCGGCCACGACCCGACCTACACGAACACCTGCCGCCCGCTCTTCAGCCTCGAGAAAAGCGCGAAGCTCCGCGGATGATCCGGGCATCGGCATCCGACACCCCGGCCGGCGGGTGCGCCGGCTGTCCGGTGGCGCCCCGGTCGGGATCCCCGCATCGACAGGACGGACGAATGGGTCGCACGACTGCAGGACGGTTTCGCCGCGACCAGCGTGGCTCGGTCAGCCTGGAATACATGGTCTGGATGCCGGTGTTCTGCCTGCTGCTGCTGACGATCG
>JBCBPG010000020.1:0-15425 GCA_039820865.1 Pseudomonadota bacterium | reverse complement strand
CGAAGGAGAACGCGACCGGGGACGACCCCTGGGCGATGGAATACGTCCACAAGAACACCATCGGCTCGGGCGCCTACAAGGTGGTCCGCTGGGACCCCGGCCAGCAGCTGGTCTACGAGCGCAACGACGCCTGGACCGGCGGCCCGCTGCCCGGCATCCAGCGCCTGGTGCTGCGCGAGGTCCCCTCGCAGGCCACCCGCCGCGCGCTGATCGAGCGGGGCGATGTGCAGATGTCCTTCAACATCCCCAACAAGGACGCCAAGGAGCTGGAGGAGACCGACGGCGTGAACGTCTTCTCGACGCCGATCGAGAACGCGATCTACGTCGTCGGCGTCAACCACAGCTTCGAGCCCTTCCAGGACTCCGACGTCCGCAAGGCGCTGGCCTACGCCATCCCCTATGACGAGATCTTTCAGGCCGCTGCCTATGGTCGCGGCCGGCCGATGTGGGGCGGCACGGGCATCGAGACCGCCGACTGGCCCCAGCCCTCGCCCTACAGCCACGACATGGACAAGGCGCGCGAGCACCTGGAGAAGTCCAGTTTCGCCAGCGGGTTCGAGGTGCCCTTCTCGATCAGCCTCGGCCAGACCGACTGGATGGAGCCGACGGCGCTCCTGATCCAGGAGAGCCTCGGCAAGATCGGCATCACCGTCACCATCGACAAGATCCCGGGCGCCAACTGGCGCACCGCCTCGCTGGTGGAAAAGCGCCTGCCGCTCCATCTCGAGGGCTTCGGCGGCTGGCTGAACTACCCCTGCTACTACTTCTTCTGGGCCTACAAGGAGGGCCACCTCTTCAACTCCTCGAACTACCGCAACGAGGAGATCGAGACGCTGGTCGACGAGACCCTGCACATGGCCGTCGAGGACCCGGACTACGCGCCCAAGGTCAAGCGCATGTTCGAGATCGCGTTCGAGGACCTGCCGCGCATCCCGCTCTGGCAGCCGGCGCTGAACGTGGCGACCAACGACGTGTCGGGCTACGAGTACTGGTTCCACCGCCAGCTCGACGCCCGCAAGCTGACGCGGTCCTAAGGCCGGCCCCGGGAGAGGGACCGTGAAGGGCCGCGCCCTCGCCACCCGCCTCGCGCAGGCGCTGCCGGTGGTGGTGGGCGTGGTGGTGATCAGCTTTCTGCTGACGCGCGCGCTGCCCGGCGACCCGGCGGTCTACTTCGCCGGCGCCGCGGCAGATGCCGAGAGCATCGCCCAGGTCCGCGCGGAACTGGGCCTCGACCAGCCGCTGCCGATCCAGTTCGCCTATTACGTGGGCGACCTGCTGCAGGGCGATCTCGGCCGCTCGATCTCGACCGGCCAGCCGGTGCTGGACGATCTGGCCCAGCGCCTGCCGGCCTCGCTGGAGCTGACGCTGACGGCGCTGACGCTGTCCTGCGCCATCGCCATCCCGCTCGGCGTCCTCGCCGCCACGCGCCCCGGCTCGCTGATCGACCATGCCTGCCGGGTGCTGGTGACGGCCGGCGTGTCGCTGCCGACCTTCTTCACCGGCGTCGTGCTGATCTACGTCTTCTACTACCTGGCCGGCATCGCGCCATCGCCGCTCGGCAGGCTCGACTTCCTCTATCTCGAACCGCCGCGCGTCACCGGCTTTCTCCTGATCGACACGCTGCTTGTCGGCGATACCGAGACCTTCCGCGCCACGCTCCGCCAGCTGATCCTGCCGGCCACCACGCTCGCCCTCTTCACGCTGGCCCCGATCGCGCGCATGACCCGCGCGGCGATGCTCCAGGCGCTGTCGTCCGACTATATCCGCACCGCCCGCGCCGCGGGCCTCGGCTGGCGCAAGGTCCTCTTCGGCTATGCGCTGCGGAACGCGCTCCTGCCCGTCGTCACCACCCTCGGCATGGTCTTCAGCTTCACCCTGGGCGCCAACGTGCTGGTCGAGAAGGTCTTCGCCTGGCCCGGCATCGGGTCGTATGCCGTCGAGGCGCTGGTCGCCTCGGACTACGCCGCCGTGCAGGGCTTCGTGCTCGCCATGGCGCTGCTGTTCGTCGCCCTCAACCTGGTGATCGACCTCCTCTACACCGTCATCGACCCCCGCATCGGCTTCGGTGCACGCTGATGGCCGCCACCGAGCACCCCCGCAACTCGACGCTCGGCCACGTCGTCTATGTGCTGCGCGAGAACCCGGTGACGCTGGTCGCCTTCGCGATGTTCGCGGTCCTCATCCTCGCCGCCGTCCTCGGCCCCTCGCTGGTCCCGCACGACCCCTACGCCAGCGATGCGGGCCAGGCGCTGCAGCCGCCCTCGCTCGACCACTGGTTCGGCACCGACAACCTCGGCCGCGACGTCTTCAGCCGCGTGGTCGTCGCCACCCGGCTCGACCTCGCCATCTCGGTCGCCGCCGTCCTGCTCAGCTTCGTGGTGGGCTCGGCGCTGGGGGCCGCGGCGGGCTACTGGGGCGGCTGGCTCGACGCGGGGCTGGGCCGGATCATGGAC
Organism: Pseudomonadota bacterium; assembly: GCA_039820865.1. Lineage (GTDB taxonomy): Bacteria > Pseudomonadota > Alphaproteobacteria > Rhodobacterales > Rhodobacteraceae > Thermohalobaculum. The sequence continues at coordinate 12,972 of JBCBPG010000020.1, read as the reverse complement.
ACGATCATGGCCTTTCCGCTGTTCGTGCTGGCCATGGGCATCGTCGCCGCACTCGGCAACACGATCGAGAACATCGTCTACGCCACCGCGGTCATCAACCTGCCCTTCTACGCCCGCCTCGTGCGCGCCGAGGTCAACATCCGCCGCAACGCCGGCTTTGCCGATGCCGCGCGGCTGGCCGGCAATTCCGACCTCCGCGTCCTGGCGCTCCACATCTTTCCCAACGCGCTGCCGCCGATGATGGTGCAGGTGTCGCTCAACCTCGGCTGGGCGATCCTGAACGCCGCCGGGCTCAGCTTCATCGGCCTCGGCGTCCGTCCCCCCACCGCCGAATGGGGGATCATGGTGGCCGAGGGCGCCAACTTCATCGTCTCGGGCGAGTGGTGGCTGGCCGTGTTCCCGGGCGCGGCGCTGATGCTGGCCGTCTTCACCTTCAACCTGATGGGCGACGGCCTGCGCGACATCGTCGATCCGCGGAGACGAACATGACGGGGCGCCGGCGATGCTGACAATCCGCGACCTCGCCGTCAGCTTCCGCACCCGGCGCGGCCCGGTCGAGGCCGTGCGCGGCATCTCGCTGGACCTGGCGAAGGGCGAGACCCTCGGCATCGTCGGCGAGAGCGGAAGCGGCAAGTCCGTCACCTCCTACGCGCTGATGCGCCTGCTCGACCAGGGCGGCACCATCAAGGCGGGCGCGGTCACCTATGACGGCCTCGACCTCGCCCGCGCGGCCGAGCGCGAGATGACCGACATCCGCGGGCGCGAGATCTCGATGATCTTCCAGAACCCGCGCGCGGCGCTGAACCCGATCCGCAAGGTCGGCCACCAGATCGAGGACGTGCTGCGCGCCCATGCCCGCGCCACCGCCTCCGACGCCCGCGACAAGGCGATCGCCGCGTTGGAGGCCGTGCGCATCCGCGACGCGGCCGGGCGCTACCACGCCTATCCGTTCGAGCTCTCGGGCGGCATGTGCCAGCGCATCGTCACCGCGCTCGCCATCGCCTGCGACCCGCGCCTGCTGATCGCGGACGAGCCGACGACCGGCCTCGACCTCACCACCCAGAAGGCGGTGATGGACCTCGTCACCGGCCTCATCCGCGAACGAGGCATGAGCGCGATCCTCATCACCCACGACCTCGGCCTCGCCGCCGAGTACTGCGACCGCATCGCCGTGATGAAGGACGGGCAGATCGTCGAGACCGGCACCGCCCTCGACGTCTTCACAGCGCCGCGCGACCCCTATACCCGGCGCCTCGTCGATGCGACGCCGCGCGAGGGGGCCTCGATCCGCGCCCTCCTGCCCGCCGAGGCCCGCACCCCGGAACCCGAGCGGACGGTGACCGCGACGCCCCTTCTCGAGGTACGCGACCTCGTCAAGACCTTCCCCGGCAAGGGAAGCGGCGCGCCCGTCCAGGCCGTCCGCGGCATCGACCTCACCGTGCACGAGGGCGAGACCGTGGGCCTCGTGGGCGAGAGCGGGAGCGGCAAGTCCACGACCTCGGCCATGATCGTGCGCCTGCTCGACCTGACCGCCGGCACGATCCGCTTCGCGGGCGAGGACCTCGCCGCCGTGCCCGCCAGCGCCTTCGCCCGGGACCCGCGGCGTGCGGCAATCCAGATGGTGTTCCAGGATGCAACCGACAGCCTAAACCCGCGCCACGCGGCAGGGCGCGCGATCGAGGAGCCGCTCCGCCGCCTCTCGCCCCTGAGACGCACCGAGCGCCGCGCCCGTGTCGAGGAACTGGCCGGGCTGGTCGGCCTGCCCGCCCACCTGCTCGACCGCCTGCCCCACCAGCTCTCCGGCGGGCAGAAGGCGCGCGTCGGCATCGCGCGGGCCATCGCGCTGCGCCCCCGCTTCCTCGTCCTCGACGAGCCCACCGCCGCCCTCGACGTCTCGATCCAGGCGGTGGTGCTGAACCTGCTGGTCGACCTCCGCGCGCGCCTCGGCATGAGCTATCTCTTCGTCAGCCACGACCTCCACGTCGTGCGCCTCCTCTGCGACCGGGTCGTGGTGATGAAGGACGGCGCGATCGTCGAGGACGGCCCCGCGGACCAGGTCATGTCCGCGCCCTCGCACCCCTATACGCAGAGCCTGCTCGACGCGGCGCCCCGTCCCCCCGCCCGGAAGGCTGCCGCATGACCCTGCGCGACCTGCCCATGACGCTGCCGGCGCTGGCCGGCGCCTACCGCGCCGGTACCCGGCCGGCCGAGGTGATCGCCGAGGTTCACCGCCGCATCGCCGCCGCCGCCGATCCCGGCATCTTCATCGCCGTCGTCCCGCTCGAACGCGCGATGGCCGAGGCCGAGGCGCTCGGACCCCCCGACCCGGCCCGGCCGCTCTGGGGCGTGCCCGTAGCGGTCAAGGACAACATCGACGTCGCGGGCATGCCGACCACCGCCGCCTGCCCGGCCTTCGCCTACAATGCCGACGAGGACGCGACGGTCGTCGCGCGCCTGCGCGCCGCGGGCGCCATCGTGATCGGCAAGACCAATCTCGACCAGTTCGCCACCGGCCTGGTCGGCACGCGCACGCCCTACCGCGTGCCGCTGAACCCGATCGACCCGGACCTGGTGCCCGGCGGCTCGTCCTCCGGCTCGGCCGTGGCGGTCGCGCGCGGGATCGTCGCCATCGCGCTCGGCACCGACACGGCCGGCTCGGGCCGGGTGCCGGCCGCGCTGAACAACATCGTCGGGCTCAAGCCGACGCCGGGCGCGCTGCCCGCCACCGGCATGGTGCCCGCCTGCCGCACGCTGGACACGGTATCCGTCTTCGCGCTGACCGTTGCCGATGCCTGGACCGCCTTTGCCGCCATGGCGGGCCCGGACCCGGGCGATGCGTATTCCCGCGACCTGCCGGCACCGCCCCTGGCCGCGCCCCCGCCACGGCTCAGCATCGCGATCCCGGACGCCGCCTCGCGCCGTTTCGACGGCGACGCGGCGCAGGCAGCCGCCTTCGATGCCGACTGCGCGGCCCTGGCCGAGAGCGGCGCAAGCCTGCACCCGGTCGATCTCGCACCGTTCTACGAGATCGCCGCGCTTCTCTACGACGGCCCCTGGGTGGCCGAGCGCCATGCCGCCATCGCCGGGTTCATGGCCGCGCGGCCGGAGGCGCTGCACCCCGTCACCGCCGCCATCGTCGGCAAGGCCGAGGGGATGAGCGCCACCGACGCCTTCCGCGGGCTCTACCGCCTGGCCGAGCTCCGCCACGCGGTCGCCCCCGTGCTGGGCGCCCACGACCTCGTCGCCGTGCCGACGATCCCGACCGTCGTCACCCGGGCCGAGGACCGCGACGACCCGGTGGGGCCGAACAGCCGCCTCGGCACCTACACCAACTTCGTCAACCTGCTGGGCCTGGCCGGCATCGCGGTGCCGACCGGCCCGCGCGGCGACGGCCGCCCCGGCAGCCTCACCCTGCTGGCCGCTGGCGGGCAGGACGCGCTCGCCGCCGCCGTGGCCACGGTGCTGGAGCGTCGCGTGCCCCGCACCCTCGGCGCCACGCCCTGGCCGGTGCCGCCGGCGCCCGGTCTTGCCGACGCCGCCGGCCCGGGCGAGATCGAGATCGCCGTCTGCGGCGCGCACATGTCGGGCCTGCCGCTCAACCACCAGCTCACCGGGCGCCGCGGCCGCTTCCTGCGCGCCACCGAGACCGAGCGCGCCTACCGCCTCTACGCGCTGCCGGGCGGTCCGCCCGCGCGTCCCGGCATGGTCCGCACGGCCCCGGGCGAGGGCGGCGCGGTCGCGGTCGAGGTCTGGGCCCTGCCCGAGGGCACGGTCGGCTCGTTCCTCGCCGGCATCCCCGCGCCCCTTGGCCTCGGCACCGTCAGGCTGGCGGACGGCACCCGGCCCAAGGGCTTTGTCTGCGAACAGGCCGGCGTCGAGGGGGCCGAGGACGTCACCCATCTCGGCAGCTGGCGCACTGTCATCGCTCGCCAGGCCGCCGAGTGAGCGCGCCCCGCGCAGCGAAGACGACGGCGGGGGCGACCCCACCCGCTCGACCGGGCTCAGCTCCCCAGCGACACATGGGCCGAGGCGATGCGCCAGCCCTCCGCCGTCCGGATCCAGGTCTGGCTCTGCGCGCCCTTCCGCCCCGATCCCGTCCGCCGATAGGTCGCGTTGGCCACGCCGATATCGGCCGAGAGCGCCACGATCTCGACCCGCGTGAGCGTGCGCGTGATGTCCGAGGCGTCGCGCCCGCGCCGGAAGGCCGCGATCTCGCCATGCCCCCAGGCGCCGCCGTCGGCGGTCAGCCGCACCGCCCGCGGATCGGCCCAGAAGAGCCCGACCAGCCCGTCGACATCGTTGCCCATCAGCGCCGCCTCGTAGGCGTCGAAGGCCGCGCGGATCTCCGCCTCCACCGCCGTCGCGTCAAATCCGTCCATCCCCGCCCCTCCAGGCCGCCCGTTCCACCAGCGCTACGCCAGCAGGGCCGGCCCGGGCAACCGCCCAGCCCAGAGGAGATGCCATGCTGACCCTGCCAGCCGAACCCGGGCCCCTCGCCTTCGACCCCGTCGCCACCGCCATGGTCGTGATCGACATGCAGCGCGACTTTCTCGAGCCCGGCGGCTTTGGCGAGACGCTCGGCAACGATGTCGCGCTGCTGCAGGCCGCCGTCGGCCCCTGCGCGCGCGCCATCGCCGCCGCCCGGGCCGCGGGCCTCGCCGTCATCCACACGCGCGAGGGTCACCGCCCCGACCTCGCCGACGCGCCGCCGGCCAAGATCGAGCGCGGCGCGCCGTCCATGCGCATCGGCGACCGCGGGCCGATGGGCCGCATCCTGGTGCGCGGCGAGCCCGGCCACGCCATCGTCGACGCCCTCGCCCCGGCGCCGGGCGAGGTGGTGATCGACAAGCCCGGCAAGGGCGCCTTCCACCAGACCGACCTCGACCAGGTGCTCAAGAACGCCCGCATCGACACGCTGATGGTCGCCGGCGTCACCACCGAGGTCTGCGTCCACACCACGATCCGCGAGGCCAACGACCGTGGCTATCGCTGCGTCGCGCTCGCCGATGCCTGCGCCTCGTACTTCCCCGAGTTCCACCGCGTCGGCCTCGAGATGATCAAGGCCCAGGGCGGCATCTTCGGCTGGGTCAGCGACAGCGCCGCCCTCGCCACCGCCCTCGCCGACAGCCCGATCCCCGCGAACGCCTGAAGGAGGAGCCGATGGACCGCGCCGTGAAACTCTGGACCCCGGGCGACTGGAACGCCCTCTTCGGTCTCGGCACCAATGTGCTGGTGAACCTGCTGGTGATGACGGGGCTGCTCAAGTTCGTCGTCGGCCTGCCGGACGAGCTGACCTTCGGGCGCATCCTGCCCGCCGTCGGCCTGATGCTGTTCCTCGGCAACATGTACTACGCCTTCATGGGCTGGCGGCTGGCCCGGCGCGAGGGGCGCGACGATGTCTGCGCGCTCCCCTCGGGCCCCTCGGTCCCGCACATGTTCATCGTGGTCTTCGTGATCATGCTGCCGATCCTCGGCCAGACGGGCGACCCGATCAAAGCCTGGGAGGCCGGGCTGGCCTGGGTCTTCATCCAGGGCTTCATCCTGATCGGCGGCGGGTTCGTCGCGCCCTTCATCCGCCGCGTCACGCCCCGCGCCGCGCTCCTCGGCACGCTGGCCGGCGTCTCGATCGCCTTCATCTCCATGCGCCCCGCGATGGAGATCTTCATGACCTCGATCATCGGGCTCACCTGCCTGGCGATCGTGCTGGCGTCGTGGTTCGGCGGTGTGCGCTATCCCAGGGGGCTGCCCGCGGGCCTCGTCGCCATCGTGACCGGCATGGCCATCGCCTGGATCGCCGCCGCCCTCGGCTTTCCCGAAATCGGCGGCATGTCCGCCACCGCGCTGGCCGACAGCCTCGGCAGCTTCGGCTTCTCGGTACCGATCCCGGCCGTCGACCACGTCTTCTCGGGCTTCGAGTTCCTGGGCTTCATCCTGGTCACCGCCATCCCCTTCGGCGTCTACGACCTGGTCGAGGCGATGGACAACGTCGAGAGCGCCGAGGCCGCGGGCGACAGCTACTCGACGACCGAGGCGCTGGCGGCCGAGGGCTCGATCTCGCTGGTCGGCACGCTCCTTGGCTCGCCCTTCGCCAACGCGGTCTACATCGGCCACCCCGGCTGGAAGTCGATGGGCGGGCGGATCGGCTACTCCGCCGCCACGGGCCTCTTCGTCCTGGCGCTCGCCTGGTTCGGCATCCTGGCGGTGTTCCTCAACCTGGTGCCCGTGGTCGCGATCTCGCCCATCCTGCTCTACATCGGCATGCTGATCGGCGCGCAGGCGTTCCAGACGACGCCCCTGGCGCATGCGCCGGCCATCGTGCTCGGCCTCGTCCCCCATCTCGCCGCCTGGGCCAAGGTCCAGATCGACGGCGCGCTGGGCGCCGCGGGCGTGCAGGTGACGCCGGAGCTGATCGCGGGCATGGCGCAGAACGGCGTCCTCTACCAGGGCCTCGGCATCCTCGGCGACGGCGCGATCCTGACGGGCCTGATCCTCGCCGCCATCGGCGTCTTCGTGATCGAGCGCAAGTTCGAGACCGCCGCCGCCTTCGCGGCCGCCGGCGCCGTGCTCACCTTCTTCGGCTTCATGCACGGTCCCGCGGTGGGCATCGCGGTCACGCCGATGGTGGCGATCGCCTACGCGATGGTGGCGGCGCTGCTCCTGGCGTGCGAGCGTCTGGGCTGGGCCACCGACACTCCCGCCGATACCCCCGCCGGGGCGCCCGCCACCGACCCCACCCCTGCGGAGTAGCCGATGCCGGATACCGAACGGCCCGACACCGACTGGGACGCCTGGATCGACGCCATGGCCCCCGCCATGGGTCTCGCCATCGACCCCGCGCATCGACCGGGCGTGCGCCAGTTCCTCGAGATCGCGGCCGACTTCGCCGCGGTGATCGAGACCGTGCCCCTGGACGCGGACGAACTCGCGCTCCTGCCCGTGTACACGCCCCCGGACACCGGTCCCGATCCGGATCCCTTCCCGCCGGCCGAGGCGCCATGACCGCCTCGCACGCCACGGCGGGCGAGATCGCCGCCGCCGTCGCCGCGGGCACGACCACCGCCCGCGCCGTCGCCGAGGCGGCGCTCGCGCGGATCGAGGCGCTGAACCCCGCCATCAACGCCTTCACCGACGTGACGGCCGCGCGCGCCCTGGCCGAGGCCGACGCCGTCGACGCCCGGATCCGCATGGGCCGCGATGCCGGCCCGCTGGCCGGTGTCCCCGTCGCGGTCAAGAACCTCGCCGATATCGAGGGGCTCGCCACCCGCGCGGGCTCGAAGATCAACCGCGAGCGCCCGCCAGCCACCCGCGACGCCACGCTCGTCCAGCGCCTCCAGGCCGCCGGCGCCGTCCTGCTCGGCGCCCTGAACATGGGCGAGTTCGCCTACGACTTCACCGGCGAGAACGCCCATGACGGCGCCTGCCGCAACCCGCATGACACCGCCCGGATGACCGGCGGCTCGTCCTCGGGCTCGGGCGCCGCGGTCGCCGCAGGCCTCGCGCCCGTCACGCTCGGCTCGGACACCAACGGCTCGCTCCGCGTGCCGGCATCGCTCTGCGGTGTCTGTTCGCTCAAGCCGACCTATGGCCGCCTCAGCCGTGCGGGTACCTTCCCCTTCGTCGACAGCCTCGACCATCTCGGCCCCGTCGCCCGCAGCGTCGGCGACATCGCCCGCGCCTATGACGCGCTGCAGGGCCCCGACCTTGCCGACCACGCCTGCGCCGAGCGTGCCGCCGAACCCGTCTCGCCTGCCCTCGGCGAGGGGGTTGAGGGGCTGCGCATCGGCGTTCTCTGCGGCTGGTTCGCCGAGGAGGCCGGCGTCGAGGCGCGCGAGGGCGTCGAGCGCGTGTCCGAGGCCTTCGCCGGCATCGCCGAGGTCCGCCCGCTGATGCTGGAGGAGGCCAAGGCAGGCCGCGCTGCCGCCTATCTCGTCACCAATGGCGAGAGCGCGGCCTTCCATCTCGACCGGCTGCGCGCGCGGCCCGGCGACTTCGATCCCGACACGCGGGACCGGTTCCTCGCCGGCGCGCTCCTGCCCGCGGCCTGGGTCATGCGGGCCCAGCAGGTGCGGCGCTGGTGGCTGGAGCGGCTGATGGCGGCCTTCGCCGGGGTCGACCTGCTGGTCGCGCCGGCCACGCCCTTCACCGCGCCGCTGATCGGGCAGAAGACGCTGCAGATCGGCGGCCGCGAGGTGCCCCTCCGGCCGAACCTGGGCCTCTTCGCCCAGCCCTTTTCCTCCGTCGGCCTGCCGGTCCTGACGGTGCCGGTCTTCGCGCCCGGGACGCTGCCCATGGGCATCCAGCTGATCGCGCCCCCGTGGCGGGAGGACCGCTGCATCGCCGCGGGCGCCGCGCTCGAAGCGGCCGGCATCGCGAAAGCCCACCCGCCCGCACCGCCAGCCTGACCCCGCCACCCTCGCCCCCCGCCACCCGGCGGGGGCCCGAAGCCCGTAGGGTGCGTGACACGCACCGCCCGCCACCGGCTGTGGGAACGCATCGCGGCGCCTGGCGCGCGGGTGCGGTCCACGCAGCCTGCGCCGCAGCGCTCAGCGCGCAGGCGGCTCGCCGCCGTTGCCGCCGGGCTGGATCGCCTGGCCCTTGCGCGCGGCATCGGTCGCAGCCTGCAGCCCGTCGATCTTGATCTCGCCGAAGCGCCGCTCGTACTGCGCCAGCACCGCGCCCAGCAGCACGAACATCCGCTTGGCCGCGTGCGGGTTCAGGATGATCCGGCTGAGAAGCTTGACGTCGAACTCCTTGGCCGCGCCCGGGTTCCAGGTCTGGTTCGAGCCGAAGAAGACCGTGACCTCCTCGCGCGTCGAGGAGGCGTTGACGACATTGGCGTAGAGCGTCGTCATCTCGCTGTCGTCCCAGTTGACGGCCGGCACCGCCGGCTTGCCGACCTCGCCGGGCGTGCCCGTCTGGTTCTCGTCGTCCGCCATCACATCGCTCCGCGTCTGTCCGTCGTCTGGCTGTCGATTCGGCGCGACCGCGCCGCGGCGGCAGCAGAGCCGCGGGCGCGGCCGAGGTCGAGGGGAAACCGCCTCAACACCTCCCCTGCGGCGCATAGCGCGCCATGATCGTCTCGACCGTCGTCTCGACGATCGTCGCCATGGTCTCCTGGCTGACCGGCACGCCCGAGAACACCGCCGGCCAGAAGCCCTGCGCCTTGATCAGCCCGACGAACTGGTCCGCCGCCAGCTGCGGATCGTCGATCGCCAGCGCCCCGTCGGCCGCCGCCGCCGCCAAGAAGGCCCGAAACGAGGCCAGCGGCTCCATCCGCGCGCTCATCGCCGCCGCCAGCGCCGGGTCGCGCATCGTCTCGGCCAGCACGATCCGCGCCAGCTTGAGGAACGACGGCGAGGTGATGAGCCGGCCCTCGACCCAGGCCGCCTCGACCAGCTGCGCGCGGATCGGCTGGCCGGGGACATAGGTGACCACCAGCGCCGCGCAGCAGGTCTCGGCCATCATGTCGAGGATCGCGCGGAACAGCGCCTCCTTGCCGGCGAAGTGGTTGTAGACGGTGCGCTTGGACACCCCCGCGCGCCCCGCCACGCGGTCCATGTTCGCGCCCGCGAACCCCAGCTCCTGGAATTCCGCCAGCGCCGCCTCGACGATCCTCTCGCGTTTCTCCTCGATGAGCCCCATATGCCCAGCGTCCCCCCGGTTTCGCTCCGTGCTAGCGGCGGCGAGGGGCAATCTCAAGGCGGCGGCGCCTTTGTGTAAACCCACCAGTTTACAAGCGCGTGATACCCCCTATAGTAAACCGCACAGTCTACATTGACCGGGCGCGCCCGCGGTGACAGCGGACCGCCCCGACACGGGAGATTCCGAATGGCGATAACGCTCACGGTGAACGGCGCCCCCCGCGCCGTCGAAGCCGCGCCGGACACGCCGCTGCTCTGGGTGCTGCGCGACGAACTGGGCCTCAAGGGCACCAAGTTCGGCTGCGGCGTCGCCGCCTGCGGCGCCTGCACGGTGCATGTCGACGGCGTGCCGACGCGGTCCTGCTCGATGCCGATCGAGTTCCTCGAGGGCGCCGAGGTCACCACGATCGAGGGCGCCGAGACGCCGACCGCCCGCGCCGTGCAGGAGGCCTGGCGCGAGCTCGACGTCGTGCAGTGCGGCTACTGCCAGTCCGGCCAGATCATGGCGGCCGCGGCCCTGCTGGCCGAGACCCCGCGCCCGACCGACGAGGACATCGACGCCGCCATGGGCGGCAATGCCTGCCGCTGCGCGACCTATGTCCGCATCCGCGCGGCCATCCACCGCGCCGCCGACAAGCTGGAGGGCTGAGACATGACCATCGCCACCACCCGCCGCACCTTCCTCGCCGGCGCCGCCGCGACCGCCGCGCTGACCGTGGGCTTCGCCCCCTCCGGCGCGCTCGCCAATGCCGATGCGGTGCTCGAGGCCAATCCCTTCGTCCGCGTTGCCCCCGACGGCACCGTGACCGTGATCCTCAAGCATTTCGAGATGGGCCAGGGCACCACCACCGGCCTCGCCACCCTCGTCGCCGAGGAGCTGGACGCCGACTGGGACACGCTGGCCATCGACTGGGCGCCCGCGGATAACGAGCGCTATGCCAACCTCGCCTTCGGCGGTCAGGGCACGGGCGGCTCGACCGCCATCGCCAATTCCTACATGCAGTATCGCCAGGCCGGCGCCGCCGCGCGCGCCATGCTGGTCGCCGCCGCGGCCGAGGCCTGGGGCGTGCCCGCCGGCGACATCACCATCGAGGACGGCGTCATGCGCGCCGGCGACCGAGAGGCCGGCTTCGGCGACTTCGTGGCAGCGGCCAGCGTGCTCGAGGCGCCCGCCGAGCCCGCGCTCAAGTCGCCCGACGCCTTCCGCCTGATCGGCCGCCCCGACCTGCCGCGCAAGGACAGCGCCGCCAAGACCGACGGCAGCGCGATCTTCGCCATCGACGTCGACCTGCCCGACCAGGTGTTTGCCGTCATCCTGCGCAGCCCCCGCTTCGGCGGCACGCTGGCGGGCTTCGACGCTGCCGGCGCCGTAGCGCGCCCGGGCTTCATCGACGCGAAACCGCTCGCCAACGGTGCCGGCGTCGCGGTCTACGCGACCTCGACCTGGGAGGCGATCGCCGCGCGCGACCTGATCACCGCCGAGTGGGACTTCTCCGGGGCCGAGAGCCGGTCGACCGCCGCGATGGAGGCCGCGCATCGCGATCTCCTCGACAGCCCGACCTACGAGACGCGTCCCGGTGCCGATCGTGCGGCGACCGAGGCCGCGCTGGCCGGTGCCGCGCAGGTGGTCGAGGGCGCGTTCCTCTTCCCCCACCTCGCCCACGCCCCGATGGAGCCGCTCAACTGCGTGATCGAGGCGACCGAGACGGGCGTGCGTGTCCATGACGGCTGCCAGTTCCCCGCGATCACCCAGCCGACCGTGGCCGGCATCCTCGGCCTCGAGCTCGGCCAGGTCGAGATCAGGACCGTCTATGCCGGCGGCTCCTTCGGCCGGCGCGCGAACCCCACCTCGGACTACCACGCCGAGGCCGCGCTCGCGTTCCAGGCGCTGGGCGGCGAGCGGCCGGTCAAGCTGGTCTGGACGCGCGAGGACGACATCAGGGGCGGCTACTATCGCCCGATGGCCGCCCACCGCGCCCGCATCGGCCTCGACGCCGAGGGCCGCGTGGTCGCCTGGGACCACCGCATCGCCGTCAAGTCGATCCTCAAGGGCACGCTCTTCGAGGGCTTCCTCGTGAAGGACGGCGTCGACGCCACCTCGGTCGAGGGCATCGCCGATGCGCATTATGCCATCCCCGCCATGTCGGTGGGCCTGGCCGACGCCGAGAGCGGCGTGCCCGTCCTCTGGTGGCGTGCGGTCGGCCACACCCACACCGCCTTCGCCATGGAAAGCCTGATGGACATGGCGGCCGAGGCCGCGGGCACCGATCCCGTCGCCTTCCGCCTCGCGCTGCTCGAGGCCGACGGCGGTCCGGACGACGCCGACCGCGCCCGTCTCGCAGGCGCCCTCCGCCTGGCAGCCGACAAGGCCGGCTGGGACACGCCCCTGCCCGGGGGCCGCGGCCGCGGTGTCGCCGTCCACAAGTCGTTCGGCAGCTACGTCGCCCTCGTCGCCGAGGTCTCGACCGTGGACGGCGCGGTGCGGATCGAGCGCGTCACCTGCGCGGTCGACTGCGGCACCGTGGTCAACCCCGACATCGTGCGCGCACAGATGGAGGGCGGCATCGGCTTCGGCCTCGGCGCCGTGATGCGCAACGAGGTTACGCTGACCGACGGCGAGGTCGACCAGGCGAACTTCCCCGACTACGAGCCGCTGCGCATCACCGAGATGCCGGCGATCGACGTGCACATCGTGCCGTCCACCGCCGCGCCGACCGGCGTGGGCGAGCCCGGCACGCCGCCCTCGGGCCCGGCGCTGGCCAACGCGGTCCGCGCCGCCACCGGCACCCGCGTCACCGAGCTCCCGATGACGCGCGCGGGCATCACCTTCGCCTGACGCGACCTGACACCCGCGGGGGCCGGCACCGCCCGGCCCCCGTGCCTTCCAGACAGCCGCCCCCGCAGCCTCCGCCGCCCGAGCGGCCAGAAACCGCGCCGTAAACCATACCGAAACCCTGTCGGTTGACCTCGTCTCAACCCCACCGCGTGCAGAACGTCGGGACCTAGGGTCAGCGGGAGGAACCGGGGTGACGGTCGGCCAGCAGGATTTCGTGATCGCGCGCGGTCTCTCGCCCCGCGACGCCCCAGCAGCGCGGGAGGCGCTGCTCACCTGGCTGGGGGCCCTGGCGGACGCGCCCGGCACACCCGTCCTCGATGTCGAGAGCGGCGATCGCAGGCCCACGCCTGCGGCACTCCAGCTCCTCGCCGCCGCGCTCCGGCGGAGCGAGGGGCCCCGCCCGCCTCTCGGCGCCGAGGCGGGCGGCCTCGCCGCCGAGATCGGCCTCGTGGTGGAGGCCGGGTCGTGAGCGGCTTCGGCGCGGAGGCCTTCCTG
>JBCBPG010000019.1:0-15707 GCA_039820865.1 Pseudomonadota bacterium | reverse complement strand
CGCCGGGCACCCCGGACGCGCTGCGCGCGCAGGTGGCCGAAACCTTCGCCAGCGTCGTGACCGACGAGACGGTGGCGGCGGACATGCGGAACGGCGGCTACGTGCCCATGCTGGTGCCCTTCCCCGAGAGCGTGGAGTTCTACGGCCAGATCAAGGCCGACTACACCGCCGTCGGCGAGGCGCTGGCCGCCTCGAACTGAGGGTCGGCTGTCGGCGCGGGCCGGTTGCCCCCGGCCCGCGTCACCAACCGCTCCGCAGGGGACGCGGGCGCTGGCTGACGCGGGCAGGGATGGGGGGCGCGCATCATGGAGTTCCTGACCGTCGCCGCCGAGGCCGCCACCCTGGCCAACATCGCGGTGGCGCTCACGGGTCTCGTGCTCGGTATCGTGATCGGCGCGCTGCCGGGGCTCAGCTCGACCTTTGCGCTGGCGGTGCTGCTGCCGCTCACCTTCACCATGAGCCCGACGGCAGCGCTGCTCTTCCTCGGCACCGCCTATATGGGCTCGACCTATGGCGGCTGCTTCGCCGCGATCCTGGTCAACACGCCCGGCACGCCGCAGTCGATCACCACCACCTTCGACGGCTTTCCCATGGCGCAGCGGGGCGAGGGTGGCCTTGCGCTCTCCATCGCCTGCATCGCTTCGGTGCTGGGCGGCCTGTTCGGCATCGCGGCCTTTCTCTGGCTCGCGCCGCCGCTGGTGGAGATCGCGCTCCTTTTCGGCCCGCCGGAGTACTTCTGGTTGGCGATCCTCGGCCTCACGATCATCGCGTCGCTCAGCGAGGGGAACCTGCTCAAGGGGTTGATCGCCGGGTTCCTGGGCCTGCTGCTCAGCCAGATCGGGGTCTCGGTCGTCAGCGGCGATGCCCGCTTCACCTTCGAGCAGACGGCGCTGATCGGGGGTATCCCCTTCATCCCGGCCACCATCGGGCTGCTCTGCCTGCCGGTGGCCATCGACATGCTCGCCGATACGGACCAGCACCTCGCGGCGCCGCTGGATGCCCGGCGGGGCCAGGTGCGCCGCGCCGCCTGGATCGTCTGGGCCGACAGGGTGAACCTGCTGCGCAGCTCGGTCGTCGGCACGGTCATCGGCGTGATCCCGGCAGCCGGCGGGGCGGTGGCAAGCCTCGTCGCCTATGCCGAAGCCGCGCGCGCCGCCACGCCGGCACAGGCCTACGGCAAGGGAGAGCCCGGCGGCGTGATCGCGTCGGAGACCGCCAACAACGCCACCGTGGGCTCGGGGCTGGTGCCCACCTTCGTGCTGGGGATCCCCGGCACGCCCCCTGACGCCGTGATCCTGGGGGCCATGCTGGTGCACGGCGTACAGATCGGGCCGAGGCTCTTCAGCAATCACGGAGACGTGGTCTACACGCTGGTCGCCGGCATGCTGTTCGCCACGGTGATGATGCTGCCCATCGGCCTGCTGCTCGGCCGCTCGATCCATGCGCTGGTGCTGAGGACGCCGAAGACGCTGCTCGCGCCAACGGTGGCGCTGATGACGGTGATTGGCGCCTTCGCCATCCAGAACAGCTACTACGACGTGGTGATCATGCTGGCGCTCGGTCTGATGGGCTGGCTGATGCTGCGCTACGGCTTCCCGGTGGCGCCGGTGGTGCTTGGCCTGCTGCTGGGGCCCATCGCCGAGCAGGGCTTCGCGCAGTCCGTGATCATCGGACAGGCCAAGGGCAGCGTGGTGGGGATGTTCTTCAACACCTGGGTGTCGATCGTGCTCGTGGGCTGCATCCTGGCGGCGCTGGTACTGCCGCCGCTGGTCCGCGCCCTCGGCCGCCATCGCTATCGCGCGGGCAAGGAGGTGGGCAAGGAGGTGGGCAAGGAGGTGGGCAAGGAGGTGGGGCATGTCGCGGAATGATCATCGGCAGGGGCCCGCGCGGCCGGACCGGATGGCCAACACGATCGCGGGCCTCGTGTTCGCCGCACTCGGTGGCGCGGTGGTCTGGGAGGCACAGCGTTTCGAAGCCAGCGGCGCGGTCACGCCCACCTTCATCGGGATCTGCCTGATCGCCCTTTCGCTCGGCCTGATCGCCGTGGCCAACCTCGCACCCCGGTTGACACCCGCCCTCGCGGCGGTGAGCGGCTCGACACGGCGTCGCGCCGTCGGCGGCGTGATCCTGGCCCTCTGGGTCGCGGCGCTGCCACATCTCGGCTTCCTGGCCTCGGCGATCACGGCGTTCCTGGCGCTCGCGCTGAGCGTACCGATCGCCGGGCGCTGGACCCCGGCGGCAGTCGCGGGCCACGCGCTGGCAGCCATCGTGATCTCGACAGGCTTCTGGCTCGCGCTGACCCAGGTCCTCGGCGTGCCACTGCCCGAGGCGCGCCTGTTCCAGGGCTTCTGACACCTGCGGCGTCGAGAGGGGCGATCGCCTGCCTGATTCCCCCGTGCCCCGGCGTCGAGCCGGGTCCCGCGCTCACGAAACGCTCAACGGATCCGCAGCCCTGCCGTTTGCATGGGCATGCCGGCGCCCGATGGCGATCACGTGTCCGGTTTTCGTTGACCCATGGACATCGAGGAACTTTGCTTACCGCTGGTAACCAAAGCTGCCACGGCGTCCGGCGCGAGCCGAGGGTCGAGGCGGAGCACCAGCAAAGGAGGAAGACGATGTTCATCTCGATGATGAGGGGCTTCACGCTCGCCATCGCAGCGGGCGCCTTCGTTACCGTGGCGTCCGCACAGGACGTGACGCTCCGCTATGCCGGGACGCTGCCGACGACCCATCACAATGCCGAGGGTCAGTACATGTTCGCCGAGAAGGTCAAGGAGAAGACCGGCGGCGCGGTCGAGGTCGAGGTCTATCCTGCGGGTCAGCTCTACAAGGCGCGCGAGATCCCCACCGCCATCGTCTCGGGCGGCGCCGACATGGGCTTCAACCTGACCAGCGTCTGGTCGACGGACCCCGTCTCCGAGATCAACGACCTCCCCTTCCTGTTCCGCGACCACGAGCATGCGGCGGCGGCCTGGGCGCCTGAGGGCAGGCTCTACAAGGCGTTCGCGGCCGAGATGGACAAGCGCGGCATGATGACGACGCATGTCATGTTCTTCGGCTCGCTCTTCGACTTCGGCAACAACGTCCGTTCGGTGAAGGGCCAGGACGACTTCGAGGGCATGAAGATCCGCGGCTACGGCAAGCTCGCCGCCGAGGGCCTGCGCGCGCTCGGCGCCTCGCCCGTCGTCATGTCGCCGGGCGAGATGTACCTCGCGATCCAGCGCGGCACCATCGACGGCGCCATCACCGGCGTCACGTCGCTGGAGAGCCGGAAGATCTGGGAGGTTGTCGAGTACTCGACGATCACGGGCGCCACCTTCGGCGTGATGGCGGTCAACATCTCCAAGTCCAGGTGGTCGGAACTGTCCGAGGAGCACAAGGCGGCGATCCTCGAGGCCGGCAAGGAGGTCTTCGAGTGGTCGGTGACCGAGAGCGCGACGCGCGACGCGGCCTCCACGCAGTTCCTCAAGGACCAGGGCGTCGACACCTACGTCCTGACCCCCGAGGACAAGGCGGCCTGGCGCGAGCTCTTCCAGCCGGCCTACGATGCGTGGAACGACCGCGCCGAAGACGAGCATCGCGCGATCGTCGAGTGGGTCGGTTCGCTCTGACCGCCGGGGCAGTGGCGAGAGCGTGGCGATGAAAAAGGCGCTGACCCTTCTGGATCGGCTGATCCACGGGATCAGCCTGCTCGCCGCGCTCGTCGCTGCCGTCATCCTGCTGACGATCTTCGTTGCCGTTCAGTACGAGGTCGTCATGCGCTATGTCTTCAACGCGCCGACCTACTGGACGAACGAGGTGAGCAGTCTCGCGATCGCCTGGGTCGGCTTTCTGGGTGCGGGCTACGTGCTCAGGATCGGCCGGCAGCTCGAGATCGACATCGTGACGATGCGCATCAGCCAGGATGCGCGGCGCTGGCTCGGCACGGCGACCGACCTGCTGGCGGGCGGGTTCTGCGCGCTGATCACCGTGCTGAGCTACGACTTCGTCAGGATCTCGCACCTGATCAACGCGTCCAGCGCCACCGAGCTCGACGTGCCCCTCTGGATCCCCTACCTCGCGCTTCCGATCGGCTTCGGCATCCTGACCCTCGAGCTCTTGGTGCGCATCGCCGCGCGCTGGGGGCTGGTCGAGGGGCGTGTCGTCGACCAGCCGGCGCCCAGCATGGATTGACGCATCATGGCTGGTTCGCTCCTCGTCGGCCTGTTGGCCCTTCTGGCGACCGGCATTCCCGTCGGCGTGGGGCTTGCCATGGTCGGTGTCGTGGTCGGCTATTTCACGATCGGCGACAGCAGCATGCTCGGCGTGCCGTCCTCCGCCTTCGCCGGCACCTCGTCGTTCCTGCTTGTCGCGATCCCGCTCTTCATCCTGATGAGCGAGATCCTGCGCCGCGCCGGGATCACCGAACTGCTGTTCGAGACGATGACGCGCTGGGTGGGCCATCTGCCGGGCGGGCTTGCCGTCGCCGCCGTGCTGACCAGCGCGCTCGGCGCGGCGATCACGGGAAGCTCCGTCGCGAACGCCGCCAGCATGGCGATCGTCGCGGTCCCGCCCATGCTGGAGAGGGGCTACGAGAAGCGTTTCACCTATGGCCTGATCGCGGCCAGCGGCACGCTCGGGATCATGATCCCCCCGTCGATCCCGATCCTGCTGTATGGCGAGATCACCGAGGAATCGATCGGCGCGCTCTTTCTGGCCGGCGTGATACCCGGGCTGCTGCTCGCCGCGATGCTGATCTGCTACGCCGTCTTCGTCTCGGTGCGCGGCGGTGCCTACGAGCCCATGCCGAAGGCCTCGTGGGAGGAGCGGATCAGCTTCACCCTGCGCGCGGCGCCGGCGATGGTGCTGCCGATCGTCATCGTCGGCGGGATCTACAGCGGCCTGTTCACGCCGACCGAGGCGGCCGCGGTCGGGTGCACCTATGCGCTCTTCGTGGCGATCGTCGTCTATCGCTCGGTCAGCCTGCGCGACCTCGCCCGGGCCTTCTTCGACGCGCTGACGACCTCGGCGATGATCCTGTTCATCATCGCAGGCTCCCACGTTCTGGGCACGGTCGTCACCAAGCTCCAGATCAGCCAGGACCTGCTCGCCTTCGTGCAGGAGATGGACCTGCAGCCCTGGGCCTTCGTCGTGGCGACCATGGTGCTGCTGTTCCTGCTGGGCATGATCCTCGAGGTGATCTCGATCATCTTCATCGTGCTGCCGCTGCTGCATCCGATCATCGTCAGCCTCGGGCTCGACCCGATCTGGTATGCGATCGTCTTCACCCTCAACATGGAAATCGCGCTCATCACGCCACCGGTGGGCATGGTGCTCTACGTCATGACCGGCATCCTGAAACAACCGGTCACCGAGATCATACGCGGGATCATACCCTTCATCTTCGTTCTTGCCGCTTGCCTGGTGATCCTGCTGGCCTTCCCGGGCATCAGCCTCTGGTTGCCCACGGCCCTCGGCTAGCGAACAGGCGATCCTCGGGTCTTTGGGAGAGAGAAAATGACGGGGACCAACCCGACAGACGCAATCCTCGCCATCCGGCGCCTGTCGCGCGAGGCCGGCCTCGAGACCGAGCCGGAGGCCGCGATCTGGCACTTCACGCGGGCGCTGCCCTCGCTGGTCGGGAGCCGCCCGGCAGCCCCCGAGGGCGAGGCACGCCAGTTCGCCTGCGTGGCGTTCATGCTGACGCCGGACAGCCGGCACCACCTGATCACGGCCCCGGTGAACTTCCTGCCCGAACAGTGGCACGAGCGGGTGGCGGCGACGCTCGGCCATCCCAGCCATGTCCGCGAGACGCGCGCGCCCCTCCTGCTGCGCGAGACCGCGCATCACCCCAGCTTCGTGAAGATCCTGCAGACCTTCCGCGCGCGCTCGGCGATGTTCGCGCCGCTGATGTGGCAGGGGAACTACCTCGGCACGCTGATCTGCGCCTGCTCGGTGCCCGAGACATTCTCCGAGTCCGACCTCGCCGTGCACGAGACCGTCGCGACCGTGATGGCCGCGGTCTGGATGGCCCATGGCGGTACGTCGTGGATGGCAGGGCTCGACTATGACGGCCTGCCCGAGCGCGTCGCCGGGCCTGACGGCGACTCGATCCTGGTGGGTTAGGCAATCGGAGAGGGCGCCGGCGCGATACGCATCGGCCCCGCGAACGCGAGATGATGAACCACACGCAGCATCCGCGGGGTGTCAGGGACCGCAACCGCGCCCTGATCCTCAGGGCGATCCACCGCCGGCCCGGCCTGTCGCGCACCGACATCGCCACGAAGGTCGGTCTGACCGACGCCGCGGTCTCGCGCATCACGCGCGAGATGATCGACGCACGCCTGATCCGGGAGGGCGGCGAGATCACGGCGGTCGGGCGTCCCGGAAGGCGCCATGTCGGCCTCGAGATCGACCCGGGCGGGGCGGTCGTCCTCGCCGTCTGCCTCACGATGTTCGAGAAGAGCCTGAGCGTCGTGAACCTCGCCGGCGAGGTGATGGCGCGGCGGGATCTCTCGGACATCGTGACGATGCCGCCGGACGCCATTCCCGATGCGCTCTGCGACGCGGTGCTCCGTGAGATCCCCCGACAGCCGCCCGCGCTCGGCCTCGGCGTCGTCGTCGCGGGGGCGCTCGATCATGCCCTCGGTCTGACCACCTCGGGCTCGCTGCCCTCGCTGATCGGCCTGTCGCTCCGGCCGGTGCTCGAGAGGCGCCTTGCCATGCCGGTACGCTTCGAGAACCTCGGCAATGCGCTGAACGTGGCGGAGCTCGAGGATGTCGCCGTCGGGACCGGGCGCGACACGGTGTTCCTGGTCCACGTCGCGCTCGGCCTCGGCTCGAGCCTCGTCATCGACGGCCAGCCCCATCGCCATGACGGCGACGAGCGCCTGATCGGCCACGTCGAGGTGCCCGGCGCCGCGGGGCAGTGTCTCTGCGGGGCGACCGGCTGTCTCAACACGCTCGTCTCGGGCCTCGGCATCCTGGCGCGCATCGATGCGGCCACAGGCACAGCGGGCATGATGCAGGCCGCGACGGGCGACACCGCGCGTCATCTCTCCGAGGCCGTCGAGCGGGCGAACCGGGGCTGCCCCGCCAGCGCCGCGATCTTCGAGGATGCGGGCCGCACGCTCGGGCGCACCCTGTTCGCCGTCATGCTGGCATCGTCGCCCAGGCGGATCATCCTCGCCGGACCCGTGCCGCAGGCGGCCTCCTACGTGCGGGGCGTCCAGGCCGGCCTTGCCGGCGCCTACAGCCGGACCGGCGTCACGCCACCCGCGCTCAGCGTCTCGCGCTTCAGCTACGCGGCGGCGACCGCCGCCTTCGCCCATGGCGAGTTCACCTTCAACGTGCCGATCGAGCCGCGCCGGCTCGCCACGATCGCGCTGGGCGCCGCGTGATGGACCAGCCCTGCAACAACCGCATCAGACGAGGGAGGATTCAATGCAACTCATTGATCTAAGCCGTGAAATCTACCACAAGATGCCCCGGCTGCTGAACCACCCGTCGATCGTCATCACGCCTTACAGCACGCATGACGAGATCCGCGAGATGGACGGCGTCAGGTTCTCTTCCGCCACGATGTCGCTGGCGATGGGGGATCACGCGGGCACGCATGTCGACGCGCCGCATCACTTCGATGCCAGCCCCGGCGCGCTGACCATCGACCAGATGCCCCTCGAAGACTTCTTCCTGGAGGCGATCTGTCTCGACCTGTCGCACAAGCCGTTGAAGTCCGACATCGGCATCGATGACCTCGAAGCCGCGGTCGAGACTGCGGGCGTCGAGATCAGGCCCCGCGACATGGTGCTGCTGCACATGGACTTCTTCAATCGCTGCTACGGCACGCCCGGCTACCTGACGGACTTTCCGGGGCTGACCAGGGAGTCCGCCACCTGGCTTGGCGAGCAGGGCATCGCGATGTTCGGCGTTGAGGCCGTCAGCCCCGGGCGTCCCGGCGGCAACAACTTCGAGGTTCACATGGTCTGCCGCGACATGGGCTTCACGCATGTCGAGGGACTGACCAACATGGAAAAGCTGGTCGGCAAGGGGCGCTTCCGCTTCATCGGCTTCCCGCTGAAGATCAAGGGCGGCACCGGCAGCCCGATCCGCGCCGTCGCCATGATCGAGGACTGAGGCCGCGATGACGGCGCTCCATGCCCTGACGGCCTCGGCGCTCTCGGCATTGTTTCGCAGCGGGCAGGTGACGCCTTCGACCGTGCTGTCGGCCTGTCTGGCCCGCCATGACGAGGTGAACCCGGCGCTCAACGCGGTGGTCGCCCTTGACCGGGAGGCCGCCGGGGCCGCGGCGGCCGACGCCGATGCCCGTTGGGCCGAAGGACGTCCCCTCTCGATGCTCGACGGCGTGCCCGTCACCATCAAGGACAACCTGCAGATGCGGGGCCTGCCCGCGACCTGGGGCAGCCGGGGATGGGCCGACAGCCCGGTGCCGGCATCGGATGAGCTTGCGGTGGCCCGGTTGAGGCAGGCGGGCGCGGTCCTGCTGGGCAAGACGAACACGCCCGAACTCGCGCTTGCCGGCCACACCGCGAACGACGTCTTCGGCTCGACCGGGAACCCGTGGGACCCAGGGCTTACCCCCGGCGGATCGAGCGGCGGCGCCGTCGCCGCGGTGATGGGCGGCATCGCGCCGGTCGCGCTGGCGACCGATGCGGGGGGCTCGATCCGCAGGCCGGCGGGACATGCCGGCGCCGTCGGCCTGCGCACCACGCCCGGTCTGGTCCCGCGCCGTGGCGGCTTTCGGGCGCTGGCGGGCGATCTGCAGACCATCGGCCCGATCGCCCGATCGGTCGAGGACCTGGCCCTGACCCTCGACATTCTGGCCGGGCCGGCCGGGCTGGCCGGGGCGCCCCTGCCGCCGGTCGGCGCCGATACGCTCGCGGGCCGGCGCGTCGGGGTTGTCGGGCGGATCGGCGATCACCCCGTGGAGCCCGAGATACTGCGGCGCCTCGAGGAGACCGCGGCGATGCTGGAGAGCCTCGGCCTTGCAGTGCGGGAGATCCCCTGTCTGGTCGATCCGGACGAGGCGGGAGAGATCATGATGACGCTGGCCTCGGTCGGGGTGGCCAGCGCCCTCGACGAAGCGCCGTCGCAGGGTTTCTCGCCTACCCCGGCGATCGCCCGGCTGGCGGAGAGTGGGCGAAAGGTGACGGGCATGGCCTACTGTCGGCAGCTGTGGCGGATCTCGGAGATCCGCGATCGTGTCGCCGATCTCTTTGCCGACCTCGATTTCGTGCTGACGCCGAGCGCTGCAGCGTTGCCATGGTCGCGTACGCACGCCGCGCCGAGCGAGATTGACGGGCTCGCGGCCGCGCCCCGCGCCTCGGCGATCTACACGACCTTCGTCAACGTGGCGGGGCTCCCCGCGCTCGCCTTCCCGGCGGCGCCATCGGTGAGCGGGTTGCCGATCGGTATGCAGGTCGTCGGCCCGCCCCTGTCGGAACCTGCGCTGCTGGCGCTGGGTCGAGCCGTGGAGAACGCCTCGCCCTGGCCCCGGGTCGCCACTCCACGGCCCGCTGCCTGACGGCCGCCTTCGACGATCGCGCGCGCCGGCGCCTGATCCGGGAGGGGGGGAGCGCATGGCCGTGCCGCACGGCGCGGTATCGCCTGCGGCGGTCATCGGGCGCCTCGGCGGGCTCGGGTTGTCGAGCCAACCAGCCGCGGCCTTCGCTGTCCGCGCAGAAGGCTGCACACGCACAGCGAAGGTCCGGAACGTCCGCTGAGCCGCATCTCCCGGCAGCCGACGACGCCGAGCGGTCGATGCCGTCCGGCGGCGACTGCTTGTCTGCGGGGCCATTCCTGGCGTTGCTGGCTTGCGTCGTGGCTCGGACGCCGCCGGCACCTTGGTCTTGCTCAGCGCGTCAAGCCGTGGCGGCGCAGGCGCGAGTAGAGCGTGCTGGGCTTCACGCCAAGCAGTGCCGCGGCGCCGCCCGGGCCAGAGACCTTGCCGCCGCAGGCGTCGAGGGCAGCGCGCATGTTGTCGATCTCGGCTGCGCGGCGCGAGGCCTCGCTGGCGATGGGGACCGGGGTCGGCGTCTTCCGGGGCGGGCACCGGTTCGGGCCATCGCTCACGTCGAAGCCGAGGCGTCCTCCCTGGGCGAGGATGACCGCCCGCTCGACGACGTTCTGCAACTCGCGCGCATTGCCCGGCCAGGAATAGCCGCACAGCTGGTCGACATTGGCGTTGGTCAGCGTCGGCACGGGCATGTTGAGACGCCGCGCCGACAGCTTCAGGAAATGCTCGGCGAGCAGCGCGATGTCCTCCGGCCGCTCGCGCAGCGGCACGAGCCGGATGGGGAAGACGTTGAGGCGGAAGAAGAGATCCTCGCGGAAGCGTCCGGCGGCGACCTCCTCGGACAGGTCACGGTTCGTGGCGGCGATGATCCGCACGTCGATCTCGCGTGTCTCGGTGCCGCCGACACGCTCCAGGCTGCCCTCCTGCAGGACCCGGAGCAGCTTGCCCTGAAGCTCGAGCGGGATCTCGCCGACCTCGTCCAGGAAGAGCGTGCCGCCATCCGCCAGTTCGAAGCGACCGGTCCGGTCGCGCAGCGCCCCGGTGAAGGCCCCCTTCACGTGGCCGAAGAACTCGCTCTCGAAGAGATCGCGGGGCACGGCAGCGCAGTTGACGCGGATCAGCGGGCGATCGGCACGGGCGCTGTCCCGGTGGATCGCCTGGGCGACCAGTTCCTTGCCCGTCCCGCTCTCGCCGATGATCACCACGTTGGCGTCGGTGGGAGCAACCAGCTCGATCTGCCGGACGGTCGCGGCGATGGCGGGCGAGATGCCGATGATCTCGTCATGGTTCCGGCTCTCGCGGATCTCTTCCTGCAGATAGGCGTTCTCGCGCTCCAGCCGACGGGTGAGGCGGGCGACCTCCTCGTTCGCCTCGATCAGGCGACGTTCGTTCTCCTTCCGCTCGTTGATGTCGCGGAAGACGATCACGGCGCCCTGCACATCGTTGCCATCGATGATCGGCGTGGAGGTGTACTCGACGCGGAGCGGTCGGCCGTCCTTGCGCCAGAACATCTCGTCGTCGACGCGGTTCACCTTGGCGAAGCGGAAGGCGTTGTAGATCGGGCACTCGGCCACCGGATAGACCGAGCCGTCGGCATGGTGGTGGTGGATGAGATCGTGCATCGACCGGCCGATCAGCTCATCGGCCCGCCAGCCCAGCATGGCCTCGGCGGCGGGGTTGACGAAGGTGGTCAGCCCCTCGCTGTCGACGCCGTAGATCCCGTCGCCGGCGGAGGTGAGGATCAGGTCGTTGAGCCGCTCGGCCTGGCGGGCGAACTTCTCGAGGCGCCGCCACTCGATCAGGCCCGCATGGACGACACCGTGGGCCTCGACGAAGCGGTCGCGATGTTCGCGCTCGCCGAGATCGGCGACGACGAGCACCAGTCGCGGCCCGGCACCTGCATCCGCGACGCCGGCCTCGTATTCCAGTGCGAGCGCGGTGCCGTCGGCGTGGCGGCCGGCGAGGCGCCGCGTCCAGGCGCGGCCGCGGTACAGGGTCTCCTCGGCGAAGACCACCAGGTCGGGCACCGAGGTGGGATGCAAGGCGGCGAAGCTTCGTCCCGCCAGCGTCTCGGCGCCGAAGAGGCGGGCCGCGGCGGGATTGGCGGCGAGGATCCGGTCGGTGCCGGGATCGACCACGAGGCAGGGCGGCGCGACCGCCGAGACCAGCCGCGCGAACCAGGTCAGCTCGCCCCCGGTGGCGTTATGCAAACTCGCGATCACGTTGTGCGTATTCATAATTTACGAGATTGCGCAACGCCTCCCGGAAGTCCAGTGTGGAGGCGCTACGAATTTTTGCATTTTACAACAGTGACTTCCGATACTTTCGGCGTGCCCGGCCGGTTTGGCACGCGCTCTGCAGTCGTCGAGGTGAATGCCGTGAAAGCGCGGCGCGCAACCTCGGGGAATGGAGAACCGCATGAGCGTGAAGAGCCTTGGCAACCCGTATGACGGCAATGTCGATCTGGTCCACGGCATGGACTGCGCCTGCAAGGCCTGCAGCGAGGGCAGCGCCCACCACCACGATGCTCCCGAGGCCGAGACGCTGCCCAATGATCGAGAGGCGATGCTCGAGCGCGCGGTCGAGAGCGCCGTGGTACGCTCGGTCTTCGGTCACAACGAGTTCTCGCGCCGCCAGTTCGGCAAGATGCTGGGCGGCGGCTCGCTGGCGGCAATCCTCGGCTCGATCCTGCCGCTCGACAAGGTGAAGGCGAACATCCTCGACGAACTGGGCCCGCCGGAGAAGACCGATCTCAACATCGGCTTCGTGCCGATCACCTG
Organism: Pseudomonadota bacterium; assembly: GCA_039820865.1. GTDB lineage: Bacteria > Pseudomonadota > Alphaproteobacteria > Rhodobacterales > Rhodobacteraceae > Thermohalobaculum. The sequence continues at coordinate 3,413 of JBCBPG010000019.1, read as the reverse complement.
CGCCACGCCCATCATCATGGCCCAGCCGCTCGGCTTCTACGAGCGCTATGGCCTGAACGCCCAGGTGATCAAGACCGCCGGCTGGGCGGTGGCGCGCGACAAGTCGCTCAATGGCGAGTACGACGCATCCCACATGCTGACGCCGATGCCGCTGGCGATGACAATGGGCGCCGGCTCGACGGCCGAACCCTATCTGATGCCGGCCGTCGAGAACATCAACGGACAGGCGATCGTCCTGCACAACGATCACAAGGACAAGAACGATCCGAAGATGTGGAAGGGCTTCAAGTTTGGCGTGCCCTTCGAATATTCGATGCACAACTTCCTGCTGCGCTATTACGTGGCCGAGGCCGGCCTCGACCCCGACATCGACATCCAGATCCGCGTCGTGCCGCCGCCCGAGATGGTGGCGAACCTGCGTGCCGGCAATCTCGACGGCTATCTCTCGCCCGACCCGTTCAACCAGCGCGCGGTGTGGGAGAACGTCGGCTTCATCCACATCCTCACCAAGGACATCTGGGACGGTCACCCCTGCTGCGCCTTCGCCTGCCCGGCGACGCTGGCGACCGAGCTGCCCAACACCTATGGCGCGCTGCTGAAGTCGATCGTCGATGCCACGCAGTACGCCTCGAACAAGGACAACCGGGTCGAGATCTCCGAGGCGATCGCGCCCACCAACTACCTCAACCAGCCGGTTCCGGTTATCCAGCAGGTGCTTACGGGCCGCTTCGCCGACGGGCTCGGCAACGTGCAGGACGTGCCCGACCGGATCGATTTCGACCCGTTCCCCTGGCACTCGATGGGCGTGTGGATCCTCACGCAGATGAAGCGCTGGGGCTATATCGAGGGCGAGGTCGACTATCAGGGCATCGCCGAGCAGGTCTATGTCGCCGGCGACTGCGCCAAGATCATGCGCGAACTGGGCTACGAGCCGCCGTCCGAGACCTACGAGAGCTACACGATCATGGGCAAGGCGTTCGATCCGTTCAAACCCGAGGAGTACGTCAACTCCTTCGCGATCAAGCGGGTCTGAGGGCATGAACGCAATAGGCGGACTGTCCTTGCGAGTCCGCTCGATCCTGCTGTCGATCGTGATCCTGGTGGTCACGCTCGGCGCCTGGGAGCTGTCGATCACCTCGACAACTTCCACGGGCGAGCTGACCGAGTACGAGCTGCTGACCGGTGGCGGCGCACCCAAGGCGGGGGTTCCTCCGCCCTCGGAGGTGTTCGTCAAGGCCTGGGAGCAGCTCTCCGACCCGTTCTACGACGCGGGCCCCAACGACAAGGGCATCGGCATCCAGATCGGCTACTCGCTCTACCGGGTGCTGAGCGGGTATTTCCTGGCCGCCGCCATCGCGATCCCGCTCGGCTTTCTCATCGGCATGTCGCCGCTGATGTACCGCGCGCTCGATCCCTTCATCCAGATCATGAAGCCGATCAGCCCGCTCGCCTGGATGCCGCTCGCGCTCTTCATCATCCAGGACAGCCAGGCCTCGGCGATCTTCGTGATCTTCATCTGCTCGATCTGGCCGATGCTGATCAACACGGCCTTCGGCGTGGCAGGGGTGAGAAAGGACTGGGTCAACGTGGCTCGCACCCACGAACTGGGGGCATTCAAGACCGCGTTCACGGTCATCCTGCCCGCGGCAGCCCCCACGATCCTCACCGGCATGCGGATATCCATCGGCATTGCCTGGCTGGTGATCGTGGCGGCGGAGATGCTCGTGGGAGGGACGGGGATTGGCTACTACGTGTGGAACGAGTGGAACAACCTCGACCTCACCTCGGTGATCTTCTCGATCCTGATGATCGGGCTTGTGGGCATGGTGCTCGACGCGATCTTCGGCGCCGTCCAGCGCCAGGTCCAGTACAGCGAGTGAGGCAGAGATGACCGCACCATTCCTCAAGATCGAGCAGCTCGCCCAGCGGTTCCCCAGCCCGGAGAAGGGCGCCGAGCCGCTAACGGTGTTCGAGAACGTGAGTTTCGGCATCGAAAAGGGCGAGTTCGTCTGCATCATCGGCCATTCGGGCTGCGGCAAGTCGAGCATCATGAACGTGCTCGCCGGGCTCGCGGAGCCGACCGAGGGCGTCGTGGTGATGGACGGGCAGGAGGTGAAGGGACCAAGCCTCGACCGGGGCGTCGTGTTCCAGAACTACAGCCTGCTGCCCTGGCTCTCCGCGCTGAAGAACGTGACCTTTGCCGTGCAGGCCCGGCACCCGAACTGGTCGGGCGAGCAGGTGAAGGCGCATTCCTACAAGTTCCTCGAACTCGTGGGGCTGACCGGGGGGGCGGAGCACCGCAAGCCGAGCCAGCTCTCGGGCGGCATGCGCCAGCGCGTCTCAATCGCCCGGGCCTTTGCGATCGAGCCCAAGCTCCTGCTGCTCGATGAGCCGTTCGGCGCGCTGGACGCGCTCACCCGCGGCTCGATCCAGGACGAGCTGCTGAAGATCTGGCGGGGCTCGGGCCTCACGGTCTTCATGATCACACATGACGTCGACGAGGCGCTCTACCTCGCCGACCGGGTGCTGCTCATGACCAACGGTCCCTTCGCGCGCGTGGCGGAGTCCGTCGAGGTGGGCATCCCGAGGCCCCGCTCGCGCGACCAGATCGTCGAGCACCCCAACTACTACAAGGCGCGCAACCACCTGGTGCACTTCCTGGCCCGCCGTTCCAAGGAACTCGCCGGCCGCGAACATGCAACCCGCTCGGGCCGCCCCGAGACCGTGCGCTTTGCCGACCCCGACGATGAAACCCCTGCGCAAGCCCCGATGCTGCGCGCCGTGAACGACTAGGAGGAGACGTCCAATGAAGGAATCGAAGTTCGTCGAGGCGATGATGGACAAGGACGACGTGGCCGCCATGGTCCTGTCGGCCAAGCGCACCTCTGGCATGAGCTGGGAAGAGATCGCCGACAAGATCGGCATGTCGCCGGTCTGGACCCACTCGGCATGCATGGGCATGAACTCGATGCCCAGGGACAAGGCCGAACTCCTGGTCTCGACACTGGGTCTGCCGCAGGAAGCGTCACTGGTCCTGGCCGAGCCGCCGAACAAGGTCTTCGACTACACGGTGCCGACCGATCCCTGCATCTACCGCCTCTACGAGATCGTCGGCGTCTACGGGCCCACCATCAAGGCGCTCATCCACGAGAAGTTCGGCGACGGCATCATGTCGGCCATCGACTTCGACATGGCGATCGAGAAAGTGGAACACCCCAAGGGCGACCGCGTGAAGGTGACCATGTCGGGCAAGTACCTGGCCTACAACAGCTGGTGAGCGGGCCCATCGCCCCAGCTTGCCCGTGAGCGGGTGCCCCTGCGGCGCCCGTTCCCTTCCCTAGCCGAGGAAAGCCGATGTCTCGTCCTCCCTTTCCCCCGTTCGATGCCGAGAGTGCCGCCAGGAAGGTGCGCAT
>JBCBPG010000018.1:0-15748 GCA_039820865.1 Pseudomonadota bacterium | reverse complement strand
CTGGTGCGCGAGACCGCGGGGATGATCGCGGGCTGCGAGTTCCACGAGATCCGCCAGGCCGGCCACATCCCCTGCGTCGAGCAGCCCGCCGTCCTCGGCCGCCTGATCTCGGCCTTCGTCGCCCGTCTCGCGTGACGTCACCCCGCCGATGGCCCTTGGCGTTGTGGCGTGCCCGACCTAGGCTTCGTGCGTGAGCGACCGTGATCCCGAACCAGTCTTCCGGCCCTACAGCCGGGGTGAGCTGATCGCCGACGCGACGGTGCACGTCGCCGGCGTCCTCGCCGCCGCCATCGCGGTGCCGATCCTCGTCGTGCTCGCAGCGGTCTGGCACGGCAGCGGGGGCGTGATGGGGGCGGCCGCGGTCTACGGCACCTCGATGATGGCGATGCTCGCCTTCTCGGCGCTCTACAACATGATCGAACGGCCGAGCCTCAAGCCGCTGCTGCGCCGTCTCGACCACGGCGCGATCTACGTGAAGATCGCCGGCACCTACACGCCCTTTGCCGTGCTGGCGGGCGGCAGCGCCGGCGTGCCGATCCTGGCGGCGATATGGTCGGCCGCCGCCGCCGGCCTGCTGATCGTCTGGACCACGCCGCGCGGGCACAAGTGGATGTCGCTGATCCTCTACCTCGCCATGGGCTGGGCGGTGGCGGTGATGGGCGGGCCGATGCTGGCGGCGATGAGCGACACGGCCATCGGGCTGATCGTTGCCGGTGGCCTGCTCTACACGGTCGGCGTCGTCTTCCACCTCTGGAACCGGCTGCGCTACCAGAACGCGATCTGGCACGCGCATGTCCTGGTGGCGACGGTCCTGTTCTACATCGCCGTGGTGCTCGAGGTCGGGCGCCATGCGCCCTGAGCGCCGGTCGCTTGCCGCTCTCGCTCTCGCCCTCGCCGGCCTCCTCGCCGCCTCACCAGCCGCCGCGACCCCCTGCCGGCTCGCCCTGGTGCTGGCCATCGACGTCTCGGCCTCGGTCGATGCCGCCGAGTACGACCTCCTGCGCAGCGGTACCGCCGCCGCCCTGGCCAGTCCCGAGGTCGAGGCCGCCATCCTCTCGCTCGGCGGCGTGCATATCGCGGCGTTCCAGTGGAGCGGCCGCGGCAAGGAACGCGTAAGCCTGCCCTGGACCCCGCTCGACGGCCCGGCCGCCATCGCCGCCGCCGCCGGCCTGATCGCCGGCACGCCGCGGTCGACGGCCAACTACCCCACCTCGCTCGGCTGGGCGCTGGGCGTCGCACAACGGCTGCACCGCGACGGCCCGGCCCCCTGCGACCGCCGCGTGGTCGATGTCTCGGGCGACGGGCCCAACAATTACGGGTTCGAGCCTGCCAGCGCCTATCGCGCCTTCGACTTCGCCGGCATCACCGTGAACGGCCTCGTGGTGGCCGAGCAGGACAGCAGCGATGCCGCGCCCACCATCGACTACTACCGCGACAACGTCCTGCGCGGCCCCGGCGCCTTCCTCGAGATCGCGCTCGGCTATGCCGATTTCGAACGCGCGATGCGCCGCAAGCTGCTGCGCGAGATCGGCGTCCTGTCGCTCAGCCGCGCGTCTCAGCCCCGGTAGAGTTCGGCCGCCGCGCCGCCCTGGTTGGCCCAGGCGAACCAGTAGGCGATGTGCCCGGCCACCCGCGCCAGCCGCGCGCCGTCCTCGCCCTCCAGCGCCTCCTCGCCGATGCGCCAGCGCCGCGAACCCTCGACCAGCACCTCGCCCGAGGCGGCGAACCGCCGGCCGCCCCGCTCATAGGCGCGCACCGTCCGGCCCGCCGCGTCGCCCACCAGCACCACGTCCAGCCCGCCCACCCGGTCGTTGATCACCGCGCCCCCGCGGAACACCTCCAGCGGCCAGGCCCTGGCGGCGCCCGGCTGGCTGATCGCGAAGACATAGTCCTTGGCGGCATGCGCCCGGTCGGGCACCAGCGCCGGGAACATCAGCTCGCTGCTCTCGAAGTACGCGCGATAGACCACGCCCGAGCCGTAGTCGCGCCGATGCCCGGTGTTGAGCGACAGCACCGTGGTCGCGGGGTTGCGCCGCCGCCAGTCGCCCCAGGGCGCGATCGTCACCGGCCGTCGCTTCAGCCGGATGCCGCTGCCCGCCAGCGGCCCCACCACCGGCTCGCCGTTGAACTGGTTCCACAGCGTGTGGGTCTGGCGGTCGAACATCAGCTTGTTCGAGCGGTAGAGAAACCCCGACGAGCCGAAGACGAAGGGCTCCGCGCGCCCCTCGACCGCGGTCTCGTACAGGATCCCCGCGCCGCAGAGCGTGCAGTAGGCCAGCGCCAGCGGCACGCCGCCGATCGTCTCGTTGAACATCTCGTGCCAGCCCATGATCCGCAGCGGATAGGCCCGCACATCGCCCCCGATCGCCACGCCGAACACGAGGTCGTCGTCGCGCAGCCACGTCGCGTCCGTCGCGGGGATCCGGTCCGGATCGTCCAGCGACGGGATGCCGTCCTTGCGCACGCCCCCCCAGGCGATCTCCTCGACCCGGATGCGCGCGGCCTCCGGCGCCAGGTGTTCCGGGCGCAGGAAGACGTCGAAGTCCCGGTCGATCGACAGCAGCACCGCCCGCTTCATGTCGAGATAGCCGGCGGTCGGGCGCACCTCGGGATGCGCCTCCTGCCACAGCATCCACTCGAACCAGCCGTTGATCGGGTCCTCGCCGGTCAGCTCGGCCATCACCGCGCCGCTCCAGCGCCGGTTGCCATAGCGATGGGCCAGGATCAGCCCCGGCACGGCGCGCAGGTCGTCGGCCTCGCGCAGGAAACGCGCCGCGTCCCCCACCGGCAGCGCGTCGGGCCGCCGCGGGCTCAGGAGCGACCAGATCGCCCGGTCGATCTCGGCATCATCGGCGCGGCCCCGCGACGGGGCCAACCCGGTCGCCATCAGCGCCGCGCCCCCCAGTACCATGCCCCCCAGTACCACGCCCCTGCGAGACGGCCCGGCCCCGCGGTCCCGGTCAGACGGCCTTCGGATCACGGTCATGGCGCGCGCCCTCCCTGGGTCCAGCCTGACCCGAAGCTGACGCAAGAACCCGCATCCGGCCACTCACGACCGCACAGCACCCCGTGATCGCCCCCCCCCTCGCCCCCCCGAGGTCTGCGCCCGCCCGGCGCGCGCGGGTGGGCGGGTGGGGCGCGTGCCGGGCGGGCGCTTCGCGGCGCCGATCGTGGGCGGAGACCGCCGGATCAGGCGTCCGGCCGGCCCAGCGGGTTGCCCATGCGCTCGGCATAGGGATCGTGGTCCCAGACCTCGGCCGAGAGCGCCGGCATCGGTGTCCCGTCGCGCGCATGGGCGCGGCCGAGCTCGGCGGCAAAGTCCAGCGGCCCTTTCCGGATCAGGCGCAGCCCGAAATAACTCACCGGCAGCTCGACCGAGGCATTGCGGGACACCATGCCGAGATCGACGAAGTCGGGGTTCGCGCGCAGGAACTCGTCCACCGCCTCGTTGATCCCCTGGTGGAAGGCATCGTGGAACAGCACATGCCCCCCCGGCGCCATCAGCGGTGCCACGCCCGCCAGGTCGCTCTTGACGGCAGAATAGGTGTGCACCGCGTCGATGAAGGCCAGCTCGATCGGCCCGTCCAGCCTGGCGGCGGCCTTCGGCGTGTCCTCGGGCGAATAGCCCTCGACCGTCGCGTAGCGGCCGAAGAGCGCGCCCGCCCCCGGCCGGAAGTTCGAGAGATCCGGGTCCAGCCCGACCGCCTGGCCGAAGCCGTTGGCCTCCATCGCGTTGGCCACGATCCGCGCCGAGCCGCCCCAGCGCACCCCGATCTCCAGATAGGTCGCCGGCTTCAGCCCCCGGACCAGCCCGTAGAGCACGATCCGGTCGCCCATCGGCATGTCGTGCGGTTCGGAGAAGATGACGTCGACCCGCTCGCCCCGCCCGCCCGGCACCAGCCGCGGCCGCGCCAGATGCGCCAGCCGCCGGCGCGCCTCGCGCCCGAACTGCCGCAGACGCGGTGCGATCCCCAGACCCAGCATGTCCACCCCCGGTTGCCCCGCGCGACTGGATACGGCATCGGCGGGGTCCGGGCCAGTGGTCGAAAGGGGCGGCTGTGCCCCGCCGCCGATGCCGCCGCCGATGCCGCCGCCGCCGCCGCCGCCGCCGCCGTCGTCTCAGGCGGCGAGCGCCCCCTCCAGCGTCGCGTCCAGCGCCTCGGACAGCGGTGCGACGATCTCGGGGATCTGCGCGGTCTCCAGGATGAAGGGCGGCGCGATCAGCACATGGTCGCCGTACTGCCCGTCAATGCTGCCCGCCATCGGGTAGACCATCAGCCCCCGCGCGAAGGCCGCCTTCTTGAGCTTGGCCGCGATGGCGAGGCCGGGCTCGAACGGCGCCTTGGTCGCCCGGTCGGCCACGATCTCGATCCCGCGGAAGAGCCCGCGCCCCCGGATGTCGCCGACATGCGCGTGCTGGCCGAAGGCCGCCTCCAGCGCCGCCTGCAGCTCGGCGCCCCGCGTCCGCACGGCCGCCAGCAGATCGCGCCCCTCGATCTCGTCCATCACCGCCAGCCCCGCGGCACAGGCGGTCGGGTGGCCGATATAGGTGTGCCCGTGCTGGAAGAAGCCCGAGCCCGCCTCGATCGTGCGGTAGATCTCGCCCGTGCACAGCATCGCGCCGATCGGCTGGATGCCCGCGCCCAGCCCCTTGGCAATGCAGAGGATGTCCGGGCGCACCGCCTCGCCCGCACCCTCCGCGCCACTCACGCTCTCGCAGGAGAAGAGCGTGCCCGTCCGCCCCATCCCGCACATCACCTCGTCCAGGATCAGCAGCACCCCGTGGCGGTCGCAGATCTCGCGGATCCGGCTCCAGTAGCCCGCAACCGCCGGCACCGCCCCCATCGTCGCCCCCACCACCGGCTCGGCGATGAAGGCCGCGACCGTCTCGGGGCCCAGTTCCCGGATCTTGGCCTCCAGGCTGTCGGCGACCCGGCGGCCATAGTCCTCGGGGCTCTCGCCCTCCGCCCCCCAGCGCCAGTAGTGGCAGGGATCGACATGGTGCATGGCCGAGGTCAGCATCGGCTCGAACTGCCCGCGCCGCCAGCGGTTGCCGCCCGCCGCCAGCGCGCCCAGCGTGTTGCCGTGATAGGACTGCCAGCGCGCGATCACGTGGCGCCGCTGCCCCTCGCCCTTCTCAAGCCAGTACTGGCGGGCAAGCTTCATCGCCGCCTCCGTCGCTTCCGAGCCGCCCGAGACGAAGTAGACCCGCTCGATCCCCGCGGGCGCGCGGGCGATGAGCCGGTCGGCCAGCGCCTCGGCCGGCGCGGAGGTGAAGAACGACGTATGGGCATAGGCGATCCGGTCGAGCTGGTCCTTCGCCGCCCCCGTCACCGCCGCGGCCGAGTGCCCGAGACAGGACACCGCCGCCCCCCCGCAGGCATCGAGATACCGCTTGCCGTCCGTGTCGAAGAGGTAGGCGCCCTCGCCATGGCTGACGGTCGGCAGCGCGGCCCTGGTGTGGCGCGGGAAGACATGGGTCACGACGGGATCCTCCACCGGTCTCGTGCGATGGCCGATGCTACGCCCAAGCACGGTCGCGCTCCAGCCGATGTTGCGACACCCTGGCCCCGATCCGGTAACGCCCACGCAGCCCGCGGCCGCCGCGCGGGACGGCCTCGCCGGGAAACCCCGCAGGACTCATCGCGGCGACCAGCCGCGATTCCGCCTGGCTCACTCCCCCGCGAGCGCCTTGAAGAACCCCTCGACCGCCCGCGTCGCCGAGAAGTCGCGGTTGGTCGTGCCCACGATCCGCTCACCCAGGCCCGACGGGCTCGCGCCCGGCCAGGTATGCCCGCCGCCCTCGACGATGAAGTGGACCAGCGGCTCACGGCAGTCGCGATACTCGCGAAGCACCACGGTCGAGCGGTCCTCGACCACGCGGTCGGGCAGGCGCTCGGCCGCGAAGCCGTCGCAGCCGTTCCGCCGCGCCAGGATCTCCATGGTCCGCTCGACCGGCATGACGTCGCCGCGCTCGGCCACCAGCGGGTTCCAGCCGCCGATCCGCCCGCCATCGGGCGGCACCAGCGGATCCTCGGTCGAGTGGATGAACATCACCGGCCTGGCCGGCCCGTCGCGGCACTCGTAGTCCTCGGCAAAGCTCGCGATCGCCACCGCGATCCCCGCCACCAGGTCCGGCGCATCGCACATGAGCCTCAGCGCCATGATCCCCCCGATCGAGGGCCCCGCGACATAGACCCGCCGCCGGTCCACCAGCCCCTCCTCGGCCAGCACGCCCACCAGCCGGCGCAGGAAGCCGATGTCGTCCGCCTCGTCGAAGGGCCGCCCGCGCCAGTCCGTCCGCCCGTCGTTCCAGTCGTCGATGGCATAGGGCCAGACCACCACCCAGCCCTCGCGCGCCAGCGTCACGCGCGCCTTGCGCCGCACCGTCATCGGCCCCGCCAGCCCGCCATGGAGCGCGATCAGCACCGGCGCGCCCTCGACGTCCGGCTGCAGGTCGATCAGGGCCTCGCGCGTCAGCCCGTCATGCGTCAGCGTGAGGCGGCGCGTCTCGTAGGCCCCGGCCGGCCCATGGGCGACAAGCGCCAGGGCAAGCGCCAGGACGAGCATGGGCAGGAGCGCCAGCACGAGGGTCGCAACGGGGTGACGGGCATGACGGACCATTCGACCTCCACCAGGGCGGACAGGCGGGACGCCGCCGCCGCTCTCTCACGCGGGCGCCGCAGCTTTCCGGCGCGCCTCCTCGCCCTGGCGCTCGCGGCGCTGGCGCCGGCCTGCGCGGCGGGCGAACGGCTGGAGGTGCCGACCACCGACCCCTACGACTTTGCGCAGATGGCCCCTGGCGCGCCAGCGACAACCCGTGTTCACGCTAGGCTGATCCTGCCGCCGGGCGACACGGTGCCGCGCGGCGCCGCAATCCTCAGCCACGGCGCCGCGGGCCCCGGCAGCCGCCAGACCCGCATGGCCGAGCGGCTCGCCGCCGATGGCATCGCCGCGCTGGTGATGGACCATTTCGGTCCACGCGGCGTCGGCTCGACCACCCGCGACCAGCTCCGCGTGAGCGAACAGACGATGATCGCCAATCTCCACGCCGCCCGCGCGGTCCTGGCCGAGCGGCTCGCGATCGACCCCGGGCGCATCGGCCTCATCGGCTGGTCCAAGGGCGCCACGGCAGTGACGCTCGCCTCGGTTGCCCGCCTCTCGGCCTATGCCGCGCCCGGGGCCGCGCCCCTCCCCTTCGCCATCGCCCTCTACCCCTTCTGCGGCTTCGACCTCTCGGGCGAGGCACTGGGCGCACCGCTCCTCCTCCTCCTCGCCGGTCAGGACGACTGGACCCCCGCCGCTCCCTGCCGCGCCCAGGCCGAGGCCTGGCAGGCCGCCGGCCAGCCCGTCGACTGGCGCCTCTACGAAGACGCCCTCCACGGCTTCGACAGCACCGCCGCGCCGCGCCGGACCGACAGCCCGGTAACCGTGCGCGACACGTCGCCCGCCTGCACGCTCACGGTGGACGCACGGGGCCGCACGGTCACGCTCGACGACGCGCACGCCCTCGGCAGCCCCGAGGGCAGGCGTCGCTTCCTCGCCGCCTGCGGCGTCCGTGGCGTGAGCTTCGGCGGCGACGCGGCTGCCCGCGCAGACGCCGACCGGGCCGTGCGCGCCTTCATCGACACCCGGCTCGCCAACTGAAGCGCTCGGCCGCTACGTGGAGACGGAGACGGAGACGGAGACGGGGGCTTGGACGGGGACGGATCTTCGCCGGCGACGGTGCAGCCGCCTGTCCTCGGACCATGCCCCGGCCTGCGCCCGGGCGCGACGGTGTCCCCCTTGATACGTCGGAGGGGCCTGACCGGCGGCGAGTGTGCCCACACGGGGGTCCGTTTCACGCAGCCTGCGGGTCGTGCGCCGGGCTCGCGGGGAAAGACCCCGCAAGTCTCATCGCGGCGACCAGCCGCGATTCCGCCTGGTTCGGGTCAGCCGGCGAAGAGGGTGGCGTAGGTTTCTCTCAGCGCCTTCTTCTGCACCTTGCCCATCGTGTTGCGGGGCAGGGCGTCGACGAAGATCACCGATTTCGGCTGCTTGAACCTGGCGATGCGACCGGACAGTGCCGCCTTGACCGCGGTCTCGTCGCGCGCCGCACCCTCGGCCGGCACCACGACCGCGACGACCCCCTCGCCGAAATCCGGATGGGGCACGCCGATCACCGCGCTCTCGACCACGCCGTCCAGCCGGTCGATCTCGCCCTCGACCTCCTTGGGATAGACGTTGAAGCCGCCCGAAATGATCAGGTCCTTGCCGCGCCCGACGATCTGGACATAGCCGTCCGCCCCGATCGTCGCCAGATCGCCGGTGACGAACCAGCCGTCGGCCGACAGCTCCTCGGCCGTCTTCTCCGGCAGCTTCCAGTAGCCGCGGAAGACGTTCGGCCCCCGCACCTCCAGCATCCCGACCCCGCCGGGCGCCATCAGCGCTCCGCTCTCGGTATCGCGCACGCGGAGTTCGACGCCTGGCAGCGGAAAGCCCACCGCGCCCGGCCGCCGCTCGCCGTCATAGGGGTTGGAGGCGATCATCGAGGCCTCGGTCATGCCATAGCGCTCGAGGATCGCGTGGCCGGTCCGCGCCTGCCACTGCCGGTGCGTCTCGGCCAGCAGCGGCGCCGAGCCTGCCACGAAGAGGCGCATGTCCCGGCAGAGATCCGGCGTCAGCCGGTCGTCGCCGAGGAGGCGGGTGTAGAAGGTCGGCACCCCCATCATCGCCGTGGCCGAGGGCAGCGCCGCCACCACCGCGTCCGCGTCGAACTTCGGCATCCAGACCAGCTGCCCGCCCGCGACCAGGGTGACGTTCGAGGCCACGAAAAGCCCGTGCGTGTGATAGATCGGCAGGGCGTGGATCAGCCGGTCGGCCTCGGTGAAGCCCCAGGCCTCGACCAGGACCAGCGCGTTCGAGGCGAGGTTGTCATGGGACAGCATCGCGCCCTTGGAGCGCCCCGTCGTGCCGGAGGTGTAGAGGATCGCGCCCAGGTCGTCCGGCCCGCGCGGCACCATCACGGGCGCCGCGGTCTCGGGCACATGGGCGAAGATCGAGCCGTGATCGCCGCCGTCCGCCGCCCAGACGCCCATGGTCTCGAGCCGCGCGCCCGCCGCTTCGGCCACCGGGGCGAGCGCCTCGGCCGCGGCGGGGCGGCAGACGACCAGCGCGGGCTCGGCATCCTCGACGAAGAAGGCGACCTCGTTCGGCGTGTAGGCGGTGTTGAGCGGCAGGAAGACGCCGCCCGCACGCACGCAGCCGAGATAGAGCATCAGCGCCTCGATGCTCTTGTCGACCTGCACCGCCACGCGATCGCCCGGCGTCACGCCCATGGCGATCAGCGCGGCGGCGAAGCGCGCCGAGACCCGGTCGACATCGCCATAGCTGTAGAACCGCCCGTCCGGCAGCGTGGCGAAGGTCCGGTCGGCGCGCGCGGTCTCGTCCAGCCGGAGCGCCGCGGCGAGGTGGTTGGTCATGGCGTCCCCCGAAGTCGGGTCGGAGATTGCTGATTGTCCGACAATTTGCCGCGTGGGGATAGCGCTCCGCCTCTCCGGCGTCCAGTGCCGGGGCGCGGGCACAACCGCAGGTGCGCTGACCGCGGCCGGCCGGTCATGCTAGGCTCCGACCGTCGGAGGCCGCAGGGCCGCCGCGGGCCGGGCCCGACCCGCGCAGGAGGAGAGACGCCGATGACTTGCCCACGCCGCCCCGTCGTCCGCACCGCCACGGCGATGGCGGCGCTGATTGCCGCCGCGACCCTCGCCACGACCGCCCCGGCCCAGCGCAGCGGCCGTGTCGAGGCGGGCCAGGCGAACTGCGTCGCCCTCCTGACCGCGGACTACGGGGCCAGCGACACGACGGTCTCCCGGACCTCGACGCGCAACAGCGACAAGATCTTCATCCATGTCGACGCCGCCCTGCCATCGGGCGAGACGCGCGAGTTCCGCTGCCAGCTTCGCCGCGTCGGCAGCGACGTGCTGCATGTCAGGGTGTTCGAGCCCGGGGTGGACGAGAACAACGGCTGGGTCAGTGCCGATCCGCTGAAGATCGAGAACGCCGCCCCGGCGCAGCCTGCCCCCGCCGAAGCCGGGGCGGCGGTGGCCGATCCGGTGCCGAGCGGGCCCAAGACGCTGAGCGTGGAAGACGGCCACGGCGACCGCTTCAAGCCCGCCAAGTAGCCCTTGCCCGGCCGTCCGCGTCAGCGCGCGGCGGCCTGGCGGGCGAGACGGCGGACGGCGGCGGACTGCACGACCTCGCTGCGGGCGGCGAAGGCCTCGTGGTTCTTCTCGATGTCGCGCAGGTCGTAGAGGTAGTTGACCATCACGCCGTGGCTCTCGGCCAGACCCCGGGCCGAACGGTCGGCGGCGGGGTTGACCCGCTCGAGCCGCGCGCCGTTGCCGAGATGGAAGCGCGCCACCGGGTTGAGCGGGCTGCCGTCGGGCCGCTTGGCCTCGGTCAGGTAGCGCGCGGCCAGTGCCGCCAGCGCCGCGTCGCGCGCGCTCTCGGCCCTGGCCTGGCCGTCGGGGTCGAGCCCGTCGCCCGGGATGCCGGCGCCATCCTCCAGCCCGCGGCCCGCGCTCTCGACCACCGCCTCGCGGCCCAGCGCGGCGTGGTCGATCCCCTCGCGCTCGAGCCAGGCGGCGAAACCCGGCACGGGCGAGAGCGTCACGAAGGTCGACAGGCGGGGAAAGTCGCGGCGCAGTTCCTCGACCACCTGCTTGATCAGGAAGTTGCCGAAGCTGATGCCGCGCAGCCCCTGCTGGCAGTTCGAGATCGAGTAGAAGACGGCCGTCGTCGCCTGCGCCGGTGTCAGCGTCTCGCGCTCCTCGGCCAGGATCGGGCCGATGGCGGCAGGGATCTCGGCCGTCAGCGCGATCTCGACGAAGATCAGCGGGTCGTCGGTCAGCTGCGGGTGGAAGAAGCCGTAGAGCTGGCGGTCGGGCGCGGCCACCCGGCGGCGCAGGTCGCGCCAGCCCTGGATCGCGTGCACCGCCTCGTAGTCGATGATCTTCTCCAGGATCGCGGCCGGGGTCTGCCAGTCGACGCGGCGAAGTTCCAGGAACCCGCGGTTGAACCAGCTGGCGAAGAGGTGGCGGAAATCGTCGTCCAGCCCCTTGAGCCCGGGCCGCGCGCCAAGCCCCGCCAGCAGGTCCTCGCGCATCGCCACCAGCGCGCGGGTGCCGCCAGGGGCGCGGTTCATGAGGCGGAGCAGCTGCTGGCTGCGCGGTTCGGAGGCGGCGTGGACGGTGCGGGCGGTCGCCGGGCCCGGCGCCTCGATATAGGCCGAGATGGCGCGGTTGAGCGCCGCGAGATCGCTGGCAAAGCGGTCGGCCACCGCGTCGAGGAAGTCGAGCCGCCCCTCGTCGGACAGCGTGCGATAGCCGTCGAGCAGGCTCTGCGCCCGTGCGGTTCCGGTCGCCTCGCCATCGGCCTGCATCAGCGCCTCGGCCCGCTCGATCAGCGGGCGCGGCTCCTCGGCCCCGATCAGCGCGCGGCCGGTATCCGAGATGCGGGCGAGCATGTCGCCGAGCAGGCTGCCTGCCATGATGCCTCCCCCTCCGGCCCAGAGGGAGGCCGGGCGTCAGCCGATCGCCTCGCCCATCACCACGTCCGGCAGCCAGGTGGCCAGGCCGGGGAACAGGCAGAGGATCACGATGGCCAGCACCATGCAGGCCACGTAGGGCAGGCTACCATAGAGGATCGTCTTGAGGGGGATATCCGGCGCTATGCCGTTGATGACGTAGAGGTTGAGGCCTACGGGCGGCGAAATCAGCCCGATCTCCATGTTGATCGTCAGCACGACGGCGAACCAGTACGGGTCGAAGCCCGCGGTCGTCACGATGGGCAGAAGTATCGGCGCCGCCATCAGGATGACGGCGACCGGCGGCAGGAAGAAACCGGCGATCAGAAGGAAGATGTTGATCGCAGCCATCAGCCACCAGCGGTTGACGTCGAGCGTCCCGATCCACTCGGCGATGGCCTGGGTGATGAAGAGCGAGGACAGCATGTAGCTGAACACCCCGGCCGCGCCGAT
Source organism: Pseudomonadota bacterium (assembly GCA_039820865.1). Classification (GTDB taxonomy): domain Bacteria; phylum Pseudomonadota; class Alphaproteobacteria; order Rhodobacterales; family Rhodobacteraceae; genus Thermohalobaculum. The sequence goes on along the minus strand of JBCBPG010000018.1, from coordinate 3,732 downwards.
GATGAACAGGATCATCACGCTCTCGCGCGTCGAATCGCGCAGCACCACCCAGAGCGCGCCGGGCGACCACAGCCGGTAGATGACGATGGCGATCCCCATGCAGAGAAGCGCGCCCACCGCCGCCGTTTCGGACGGCGTCGCGATGCCGCCATACATGGCGTAGAGGACGCCGAGGATGATCACCAGGAAGGGCAGCACCCGGGGCAGCAGCTCCAGCTTCTCGGCCATGGTGAAGGTCCGGCCCGCGAGCACGTCCATGCCCCCCTGGCGCCAGGTCGAGTAGAGCGACCAGGCCATGAAGAGGCCGACCAGCAGGAGCCCCGGGATCACGCCCGCCAGGAACAGCCGGCCGATCGAGGTCTCGGTCGCGATGCCGTAGACGATCATGGTGACCGAGGGCGGGATCAGGATGCCCAGCGTGCCGCCCGCGGCGATCGAGCCCGAGGCCACGCCGTCGGGAAACCCGCGCTTGCGCATCTCCGGGATGCCCATCTTGCCGATGGCGGCACAGGTGGCGGGCGAGGAGCCGGACATCGCGGCGAACAGCGCACAGGCCCCGAGGTTCGAGATCACCAGCCCGCCCGGCACCCGCGTCAGCCAGCGGTCGAGCGCCTCGTAGAGATCGCCGCCCGCGCGCGTCGACGCGATGGCCGCGCCCATGATGATGAACATCGGGATCGAGAGCAGCGCGAAGTTGTCCAGCTTGCCGAAGAAGATCTCCGGCAACAGCTGCAGCGAGCCGAACCCGTCGGTCACGATCAGGAAGCCGGCAGCGACGATCATCAGCCCGGCGGCGACCGAGACGCCGGAGAACAGGACGATGACGGTGACGATGGCGACGATGGCGCCGAGGAGGAGGGGGTCCATCAGTCACGCGCTCCGGGTGTCTCGGGGATGTCCACGGGCGGCGCGGCGAGGCTGGCGTCCGCGGCCAGGCCGAAGGGCGTCTCGACCTCGGTGAGCGTGGCGTAGAGATCGGCGGCGAGCTGCAGCAGGTAGAGCCCGAAGCCCACCGGCAGCGCGAGATAGGGCACCCAGAGCGGCGGGTCCCAGGGCGTGTTCGAGGTCTCGCCCCAGTCCCAGGCCTCGTGCCAGAAGCCGTAGCCGTGCCAGAGCATCGCGCCCGTGACCGCCATCGTGAGCCCGAGCACCAGGATCGCCAGCGCCTTGCGCAGGCCGAGCGGCAGGGCGAGCGGCAGCAGGTCGACGTTCACGTGGCCGCGGAGATACTGGACGTATGGCAGGCCCAGCATGGTGGCGGCGATCATCATGTAGGTGACCGCCTCGGTCTGCCAGATCGTGCTCTCGTTCAGGACGAAGCGGATCACGATCATTTGGCAGGTGGTGCCGACCGCGGCGACGATCAGCCCCGCCGCGACGATGCCCGACAGCCGGCTGACGAGCCCGATGGCAAGCAGCACCGGGTTGCCGCCATGGCGGGCCGGCGGCGTGGCGGTGGCGGTTCCGGACATGGGCAGCCTCGCGGGTGGGCAGGCGGGCGGTGCGTTGCACGCACCCTACGGGCCGGGCGCAGGGTACGTGCAACGCACCCCTGGGGGCCACCCGGCCGCGTGGGAGGAGCGCCCCGCCCGTTCGGCGGGGCGCGGTGCGTCACTCGACCGAAAGGGCGAGGTCGAGGAGGCGCTGGCCCTCGGCATTGCCTTCGAGGAACGCCTGGTAGGAGGTCTCCTGCGCGATGGCGCGCCAGGCGGCGAAGTCCTCCTCGCTCATCTCGGCGATCTCGACGCCGGCCTCGGCGAAGACCTCGGCCGCCTTGGCGTCCTGCGTCTTGGCCTCGGCCAGGTAGTACGCCTCGGCCTTTTCGGCACCGGCCAGGATGGCCGCCTGCTGCTCGGCCGTCAGCCCGTCGAACAGCGACTTGTTCATCAGCATCGGCTGATACATGAACCACAGCGCATAGTCGCCGGCCGGCGTGAAGCACGAGACCTGCTCGTAGATGCGGTAGCTCATGAAGCTCGACGACGAGGTGTTCGCGCCGTCCAGCACGCCCGTCTGCATCGCGTTGTAGATCTCAGACGACGCCATCGACGCGATCGAGGCACCGGCGCCCGCCAGCATCTGCTCGAAGGCCTTGCCGGCGGCGCGCATCTGCTTGCCCTCGGCATCGGCCGGCTTGGTGATGCAGCCCTCCTTGCCGGCAAAGCCGCCCGCGAGATAGCCGTGCACCAGCACCATGATGTCGTCCTCGGCCAGGATCTTCTCGATCTCGGCCATGAACGCGCTGTCGTTCAGCCGCGCCGCGTGGTCGTGGTTCTTCACCAGCCCCGGCATCAGCGTCAGGTTGTAGGCCGAGCGCAGGCCGCCGGCATAGGACAGCGGGAAGACCGAGGCCTCGAGCTGGCCGCGGGCGAGCGGCTTGTACTGCTCGCGCGGCTTGAACAGCGACTTCGACGGGAAGATCTGAAGCTCGATCCCGACATCGGCGGCGGCGACCTCCTCGGCGACGATCTCGACCACCTTGTGACGGACATCGCTGGTCGACCACTGGTGGCTGACGCGGATGACGTCCTGCGCGCCGGCGGTGCCGATGCCGAGCGCGAGGGCGACGGCCGTCGCGCTCGCCCGGGTGACGAAGTTCATGGGAGCCTCCCCTGTTGATCCGCGGGCGGTTGATCCGCCCAGTTCTTTCATGGCGATACGGGCGTGCCACTGCGCCGCCCGCATGTCGCGGCAGTAGGGGAGGGGCCTGTCACGGGTGTCAAGTCGGCGTCGGATACCGTCCCTGCCGGGTCAGCGCTTTCCCGCACCGCGGCGAACGGGCGGCGAACCCGCGGCGAACCCGCGGCGGGCGGGCGGTGGGGCTGGCGCCCGTGGGTGGGCGAGCGACCCGTTGCGCGGCGGGCGACGGGGCGGTCTTATCGCGAGACTGCGCGGGGCGGCGCCGCCGGCGGACAGGGGGCGCGGAGGAGATGGAGATGACGCTTCGGCGCCGCTGGACGCCCGTCCCGCCGCGGCGCGAGGGACCGGGCGGATGACGCCCGGTGGCGCCTCGCGAGGCCGCTCTCGCCCGACCGGCATGCCCCCGCCGCCCATCCTGCCGGCGCCGCCGACGCGCCCGCGCCGGTCCTGGCAGCGCCACCTCGGCCTCGCGCTCCTGGCGGGGCTCGCGACGGCGCTCCTGCAGCTCTCGGCGCCCGGGCAGCGGTTCGAACGCTCGGCCGGGCTCGCGGCCCTCTACGCCGTCCGCGGCAGCGTCGAGGTGCCGTCCGGCACGCTGGTCGTGGCGCTGGACGACCGGGGCGCCGAATGGCTGGGCTTTCACGCCCGCGCGCCGGAGGCCGTGTCCGCGCGGCTCGCGGCCTGCCTGCCGGAAGCCGAGCGTCCCCGCCTTGCCCGCGTCGCGAACGCCCAGGCGGTGCCGCGGCGCATCCAGGCCTGCATCCTCGACGCGCTGGTGGCGCGCGGTGCGGCGGTGGTGGCCTTCGACGTCGTCTTCAACCGCCGCGGCGACCCGGAGGAGGACGCCCGCCTGGCCCGCGCCATCCGCGACGCGGTCGCGTCAGGGACGGCGGTTGTCCTGCTGGAGGCGGTCGATGCGCCCGGCGGCGTGCTCCGGCGCGAGCGGCCCATGGCACCGCTCCTCGACACCGGCGCGGCCAGCGGCGTGTTCCGTGTCGCGACCGACCGCAGCGGCCTCGTCGTGGGCTACCAGGAGGGCGTGGCGGCCTTTCCCGACCTCGGGTCGTTTCCCGGTGGCGTGCTCGCGGCCAT
>JBCBPG010000017.1:0-16012 GCA_039820865.1 Pseudomonadota bacterium | reverse complement strand
GCGCCACTTCGTCTGGCCGGGGACGCAGGCCGACGGCTAGAGCGCTTGGCCGACCTGACTGCGTCAGATCTCGCGTTCCAGGTTGTTGTGTTTGAAGCATTTTCTTGTCGCCAGACTGAGTCAGTCTGGCTGGAAAATGCTCTAGCGCCGGTGGTTCTGCGGGGCGTTCATGTTGGCGGCGTGCACCTCGAGCGCGTCCTCGACCTCCTCGAAGAAGGTCAGCCGGCCCCGCTCGATCACGACGCCCATGTCGCAATGGGCGCGCAGGCTGCCGTCGGAATGCGAGACCATGATCAGGCTCTTGTTCTCCTTGAGGTCGCGGAAGGCCTGGTTGCAGCGCTTGCGGAAGGCGGCGTCGCCGACGGCGGTGATCTCGTCGACGAGGTAGACGTCGAAGGGGATGGCGATCGAGCAGGCGAAGGCGAGACGGGCCTTCATGCCGCTGGAGTAGTTGCCCGTGGGCTCGTGCAGGTCGGGGCCGAGATCGGCGAAGGCGGCGACCTTTTCGACCATGTCGTCGGTATCGGCGGCGTAGATGCGCGCGATGAAGCGGGCGTTCTGGGCGCCGGTCAGGGCGCCCTGGAAGATCGTCCTCAGCCCGATCGGCCAGGAGATCCGGCCCTGGCGTTCGATCTCGCCCGAATCCGGCTCGATCGAGCCGCCGATCATGCGCAGCAGCGTCGACTTGCCCGCGCCGTTGCGCCCGATCAGCGCCAGGTTGCGGTTCTTGGGGAACTCGGCCGAGACCCGGTCCAGCACCACCTTGCGCCTGCCGGCGGTCGCGAAGGTCTTGGTCACGTCGTGGAGCCGGATCATTGTTCGAGCAGCCTGGTCCGCATCGCCCGCGTCATCAGGATGCCGAGCAGCAGGAGGGCGATGCCGAACAGCGCCACCACCAGCGGCTGGACGAACGCGGCCTCGTAGTTCGGGTAGAAGCCGCGGCGCATGATTGCCGTGATGTGGATGAGCGGGTTCCAGATGATGATGGCCTGTCCCCCGGCGGGGAGGCTTTCGTACAGGAAGAAGACGCCCGAGACGATGAAGAGCGGCCGGTTGACGATGCCGAACACCCGCTCGTAGGTGGCCGAGAGCGCGAAGAGCGCGTTGTTGATCGCGCCCACCCCCAGCCCGAGCAGGGCGGCGAGGCCCATGGCCAGGAACACCTGGTCGAGCCGCAGCACAACCGAGACCTGCTGCGAATAGATCACCGCGCCCATGATGAACCAGAAGGTCGTGATGTTCGTTATCAGCTGCAAGAGGAACCGCGCGATGATCGTGTCGAGGATGGTGACGATGGGGAAGGACAGCAGCGCCTTGTTCGTCCGCACCGCGACGCTGACGGCGCGCGAGATGTCCATGTAGGCGTGGAAGGCGAGGTAACCGCTTGCAAAAAAGACCGGATAGTTGGATCCCAAGGGGGGATGGCGCGAAATCTGGCTGAAGACGAAGGAGAGCAGCAGGACGGTGCCGAGGGGTTCGAGGAACGCCCACACGAACCCGCCGGCGGAGCGACCGTAGCGCGACGTCATCTCGCGGACCATCAGGGCGAAGAGTACCCGGATCTGCGTTTCCACCTTCGGTTGTTGGCGCATGATTGTGTGCTAGACTCTTACTGCAGCGCAACGTGACGAGGCCGTGCATGGCGGAAGAGAAACCGCTCAAGAGGGGGAAGCCCCAGGGGGCCGCCGCCCGGGCGAGGGTAAGGCCGGTCGACACCGTAGTCGAGCTACCGGGACCCGCAAGGGAGCGCGCGGCCGAGCCCGCGAAGCTCCGCCCGCGTCACCGCGGGGTATTCCTGAGCTTTGTCGCCTGCGTGCTGCTGCCGGCCGTGATCACGGCGGGATACCTGTTCTTCTGGGCCGCCGACCAGTACGGATCGGCCGTCGCCTTTTCGGTCCGCACCGGCGAGGCGACGATGGCGCAGGGGATGCTGGGCGGCCTGCTGCCGAGCTCGACCCCCGCCGGCACCGATGCCGAGATCGTCTACGAGTTCGTGCGCAGCCAGCCGATGGTCGAGGCCGTCAGGGCGGCGATGCCGATCGAGGAGATGTTCAACCGCGCGACCGACGACGTGGTGTTCCGCCTGGGCGAGGACCAGCCGATCGAGGACGTGCTCTGGCACTGGAACTGGATGACCGACGTCTTCTTCGACGGCTCGACGGGGATGGTGCGCTTCGAGGCGCGGGCCTTCGCGCCGGAAGACGCGCAGCGGATCTCGGCCTTCGTGCTGGACGAGAGCAACCGGATCATCAACTCGCTGAACGAGCGGTCGAACGAGGATGCGCTGCGCGTGGCGCGGAACTCGGTCGCCGAGGCGGAGGAGAAGCTGCGCCAGGCGCGCGGCGAGCTGCGCCTCTTCCGTGACCAGGCGCAGGAAGTGAACCCGAACGAGAACGCGAGTGCGGCCATCGGGCTGGTCTCGGCGCTCGAGCAGCAGCTTGCCACGCAGCTGATCGACCTGGACAGCCAGCGCGCCCTGCTGGGGCTCGAGAACCCGCGCATCCGGATCATGGAGCAGCGGGTCACCAGCCTGCGCGAACGCATTGCCGAGGAACGCCAGCGGCTGGGCGTCGGCGCCGGGGGCGCGGCGGGGTCCGACGGTCGCACCGCCATGGCGGACGTCGTCTCGCAGTACGAGGAGCTGGCGGTCGATGTCGAGATCGCCCAGGCGGTCTACACCTCGGCGCTCTCGTCGCTGGAGACCGCCAAGGTCGATGCCCGGCGCCAGAGCCGCTTTCTGGTGCCGCACATCGCGCCGACGCTGTCGGTCGCGCCGCAGTATCCGCAGCGGACGCTGATCTCGCTGGCCGTGGCGGTGATCCTGCTGGCGCTGTGGTCGATCGGCCTGCTGATCGCCTACAACGTTCGCGACCGGCGCTGACGACGGCGGTGAAGTCCGCCGTTACCTCCATCGTCCTGACGGGGGCGTCCGGCGGCATCGGCCGGGCGCTGGCGGTCGAGAGCGCGCGGCGCTGGCCGGGATGCCGGCTGCTGCTGCTGGGCCGCGATGCCGGGCGGCTGGGCGAGACGGCCAGGGCGGCGGAGGGGCTGGGCGCGACGGTCGAGACGGCGGTGGCGGACGTGGCCGATGCAGCGGCGCTGGCCGCGCTGCTCGAGGCCTTCGACGACCGTGGCCCCGTCGACCTGGTCATCGCCAATGCGGGGCGGAGTGCGGGCAGTGCGCCCGATGGCGGGCGCGGCGATCCGCCGGGCGCGCTGGCCGCGCTGGTCGAGACCAACCTGGTGGGTGCTGCCAACACCGTGCTGCCGCTGCTGCCGCGGATGCTGGCACGGGGGCGGGGGCGGCTGGCGCTGGTCGGCTCGCTCTCGGCGGTGCGGGCGCTGCCGGACATGGCGGCCTACAGCGCCTCGAAGGCCGGGCTGGCGGCCTGGGCGACGGCGATGCGCGGGCAGCTGCGCGGCACGGGCGTGGGCGTCACGCTGCTCCAGCCGGGCTTCGTCACCTCGCCCATGTCGGCGCGTCACATGGGCTTCAAGCCGCAGGAGATCAGCGCCGAACGCGCCGCCCGCCGGATCGTGCGCGCGATCGAGGCGGGGCGCGCGGTCGATACCTTCCCCAAGGGCCTCGCGATTCTCAGCTGGCTCTGCGCCCGGCTGCCGCCCGCGCTGTCGGACCGCGCGATCGAGCCCTTCGCCGCCCGGATCAGGCCCGACGGGTGACCCCGGCCGGGCCGAGCGCGCGCACCGCCGTCTCGGCCGACCAGAGCGCCGCCTCGGCATAGCCGCCCGACAGGAAGTCGCCCACGACGTCGATGCCTGCGCGCGCGCGCATCGCGTCGTGGAAGCGGCGGGCGGCGGCGGCGTGGCCGGGCGGGAACTGCGGCACGGTGGCGGCGATGCGGGCGACATCGGCGTGCTCGACCCGGTCGGCGAGGCGGGGGAAGGCGGGGGCGAGCTCGGCGATCACGGCCTCGGTGAGCGCCGCGTCGTCGAGGGCGGCGGCGCGCCCCGAGGCGGGGTGGACGATCCAGGCCTGCAGCGCCGCGCGCCCGCTCGGCACCATCGCCGGGTTCTTCTGCGCGCCGTCCGAGCAGAAGCTGACGAGACGGTTTCGGTCGGGGCGGAAGACATAGGACCAGACTCCGCGCTCCAGCGGGCCGTCGAGGAAGAGCGTGACGATCACGCCGGGCGGCTGGGCGATGGCGGCGAGGAAGCGGCGCTCCTCGACCATGGTGTCGGGCAGGAGGCGGGCGGCGGCGGGCGCGGCGACGGCGCAGATGACGTGGTCGGCCTCGACGCTGCCGCCCGCCTCGAGCTCAAGCCGGCCGGGAGCGAGGCGCGCGACCGGGGTGTCGTAGTGGACGGGCAGGGCGGCGGCGAGGGCCTCGTGCAGCGAGGCGATGCCGCGGTCGAGCGTGAGGTAGGCGGTCAGCAGCACGATCTTCATCAGCCGCAGGAGCTGGAGGTAGGAGGGGCTGTCCGGCCCGGGCTCGGCCAGCGTCCCGACGGAGACGAGCGTGCGGGCGGTGAACTCGCGCTCGGCCGGGTCGGTGATCCGGTCGAGTGCCGCGATGGCGTCGAGGTCGGGCCGGTTGGCCAGGGCATAGGCGTCGAGGCGGGTGCCGAGCGCCTGCCAGGCGCCGCTGGCGATGAGACGGAGATTGCCGGCGGGCGAGACGGCGCGGATCCAGGGCAGCCGGTGGCCGGTGGTGAAGCTGCCGCCGCGCGCGCGGTCGTCGAAGAAGCGCGTGCTGCCGCGCACGGGGCGGAGCGTGGAGGCGAGGCCCGCGCGGCGGACCAGCGCCAGGCCGCGGCGATAGTTGCCGTGGAAGTACTGGGTGCCGATGTCGACGATGTCGGTGGCGCCGGGGCGGGCGAGCGTGCGGGCGCGCCCGCCCGGCCGGTCGGTGGCCTCGAAGACCACGACTTCATGGCCGAGATCGCGCGCCCATGTGGCCGCTGCGAGCCCCGCGATGCCGGCGCCGACGACCGCGACCCTCACCGCCGAGCCCCGTCCTGCCGACGCTGACATTGGCCCCGGCATTGGCCCCGGCATTGGCCCCGGCATTGGCCCCGGCACTGGCCCCGGCACTGGCCCCGGCACTGGCCCCGGCGCTGCAGCGCGCCGGGCAAGGGGCGTCCCCGGGCGCCTGTGCCCACGCTAGCGCCCGCGCCCTCCCACGACATTCTGGGCCCCGATCCCTCAACATTCCCCGAACGCTGCGGGGCGGAGCCGGGCAACGGGGATAGGGCGGGCTTAGCTGTCCGTTCAGCGATTCGCCTGCATCCTGACGTGGGAGGGAGCGGGCGTGGCCAGGGGTCGGTCAAGGTACTAGTCGTCATAGACGACGCCCATGGCGGCGGCGCGGGCGAGCCTGGGGGGCGGGTCGGCGAAGGCGCCGGGGTGGTTGAGCTGGTCCGCGGCCAGGCGTTCGGCGATGGCGCTGGCGGCGGCGGCGCGGCCGGCGGGATCGTGCAGCGTGCCCCGGACCTGGATCGTGCCGGCCAACGCGCGGCGGAGCGCGGTGTCGAGGGCGGGGTCGGGCCCTTGCGGCGCGGTCCAGAACGCGTCGAGCGGACCCTGGTGGGTCAGGTCCGCGCAGTCGTAGATGGTGGGCATCACGGTTGCGACGGGGCAGCCGGCGGCCAGCGCCTCGAACCCGGCCGAGCTGTTGACCGTCACGAAACCGGCGGCATGGCGGCAGAGCGCGTCGATGGCGACGCCCTCGACCATCGCGACGCGGTCGCCGAGCGCGTGGGCGGCGGTGGCGGCCTCGATCTCGCGGCGACGGCGGCGGGGGGCCGCATCGAGGGGGTGGGGCTTGATCGCAAGCAGGCTGTCCGGCGGTGCGGCGCGGGCGAAGGAGGCGGCCACGTGCCCGATGCTCTCGGCGACCGAGGCGAAGGGCGAGTGGTCGCGGAGCTGGAAATCGCCCTCGAGCTGCAGTGCCAGCACGAAGTAGCGCCGGCCCGTGGCGGCGAGTGCCGCCATCAGGCGCTGGCCGCGCCGGCGGGCGAGGGGCGCGCGGGCCTGCGCCGCCAGCCAGCCCGGCCAGACCCGGCGCGCGCCGAAGGGGCGGTGCGAGCGGTAATGCGGAAAACGGTGGCGCATCAGCCGGTTGTAGAGGGTGAAGCGGATCTCGGCGGCCATCATCGCGGGCGTGCTGGCGCGAAAGCGGGGCGTCGCGTCGAGGGGGGGCACGGCGGCGGCCACGGCCTCGATCGTCGCGCGGTCGGCCGGGAAATGCGAGCGGGCCGAGCAGGCGTTCCGCTCCAGCGTCATCCAGTCGGGGCGCAGATAGCCGAGCTCGGTCGCCGCGACCGTGATGGCGTGGCGCCGCGCCCAGGCGGCGGCGTGGCGGTGATAGAAGCGCCGGTCGCCATGCAGCACCACCGTGGCGATGCCGAGGGGCGCGATCCGCTGCTCGAGAAAGGCGGGCCAGTCCGCGGGCGTGCCGGTATAGGCGATGGCGCCGGGATGCGGCCAGTCCGCGGCATCGGCGCCGCAGAAGTTCACCCGCACGACCCGTCGGCCCATCGCCATCAGGCGTTCGGCGATCTGGGCATAGAAGCGCGTGAGCGGGCCCTGGAGGAAGAGGAAGGCGCCCGGTGCGCCCTCGCTCCCGGTCTCAGGCATCGTCGAGCACGATCGGCACCCCCGCGGCCCGGGCACGCGCCAGGCGCGGTGGCGGATCGATGAAGGCGCCGTGGCCGTTCACGCCGTCCTGCATCAGCCGCTCGGCCGCCTGGCGCACGGCGAGGCGGCGCCCCTCGCGCGTGAAGAAGTTGCCCTTCACCTGGATGGACGCCATCAGCAGCTTGGTGAAGTCGTCGAACAGCGCCGGGTCGGGCGGCGTGCCCTGGCGCCAGAAGGCGTCGAGCGGGCCCTGGAAGGTGAGGCCCGGCACGTCGTAGACCGCGATGCCCAGCGCCTTGACCGGCCGGCCGGCGGCGAGCGCGTGCAGCCCTACCGTGCTGTTGATCGTCACCAGGCCCAGCGCCCAGTCGAGGATGCGGTCCAGCCGGCCGCCGTCGATCAGCAGGACCCGCCCGGCGCAGCCGTGCTCGGCCGCGACCGTCTCGATCAGCCCGGCCCAGTCGACGCGGCCGTTCTCGAGCGGGTGCTGCTTGATCACGAGATGCGTCTCGGGGTCGGCATGGGCGGCGAAGGAGGCGATCACCTCCTCGATCATGGTGCCGACGCTGCGGTAGTGCGAGGCGCGGCGCACCTGGTAGTCGCCCTGCATCTGCAGCGCGACCACGTGGAACTGGTGGCGCGAGCGTCTCAGCCGCCGGATCGCGGCGGATGCGCGGATGTTGCGGCGCCGGCGGGTGAGGAGCTTTGGCAGGTAGCTGAGGTATTCGCGCAGCGGGTGGTAGACGCGGTCGCGCTGGTAGCGCGGGAAGAACAGCGGCATCAGCGTCTGCGACAGGTGATAGGCCACCTCGCCCACGGCCTCGGGCAGGAAACCGTAGCGGTACTGGCCCGTCGGGCGCACCAGGTCGAACTGCGCGGCCAGCCGGCGGATCTCCTCGGGCCGGTCGGGGAAGTGGGAGAAGACGCCGAGACCGCCCTTCTCCAGCGTGATCCAGTCGGGGCGGAGATAGCCGAACTCGTAGGCGAAGACGTCGATCCCGCGGGCGCGCGCCAGCCTGCGGGCGACGCGGTGATAGGGCCGCTGGTCGGCGTAGTAGACGATGTCGGTGATCGCGTGGGCGTCGAGGAAGCGGGCGAGCCAGGGCTCCCAGTCCTCGAACCGGCCGCGATAGGCGATGGCGCCGATCCCCGGGCGGAACAGGATGTCGCCGAGCGAGAGGTTGATCGCGTGGCAGGCGGCGCCGAGGGCGCGCAGCTCGCCCACGAGCTCGGCGCCGAAGCGCGAGGGATGGCCCTGCAGGAAGAGGAAGCGCCGCTCGCGACCGGGCGCGGGACCGGGGCCGGTGGCGGGCTGCGGCCGGGGATGCGCGCGCCCGGCAAGCGCGCCCTCGGGCAGCGTGGCCCGGGTCCATCCGTCCTGGAGTTGCTCTTCCCAGCGGGCCATGGCTACTGCGCGATCGAGGTGACGGCGCCGACCTGTCCGGTGAAGCCGGAGAAGACGCCGAAGAACTTGCGGACCACCGTCGCCGGGGCGTTGGCGGTGAAGACGATGTCATCGGGGCGGATCGCGAAGCGGCGCGCGAGGAACACGCCCGAGATGTCGCGCATCTTGAACTGGTAGGCGACGGGGCGGATCGCGGTCCCGGCGCCGATGGCGGGATCGCGGTCCTCGAGGCGCAGGACATAGACGCCGTCGGGGTCGGCCAGCCCGTCGATCAGGCCGCGGCTGGCGCCGATGGCGTCGGCCAGCGTGAAGGGCGCCTTGCCGATCGGCAGGAGCGCGTTGGTGCCGAGCGCGCCGATGGCGACGTACTGCGCCGGCCGGCGGTCGAGCGTGATGCGGTCGCCGGGCGAGAGGCGGATGTCCTCGCCCACGTCGTCGAGCACGCGCGCCAGCGGGACCTCGTGCTGGCCCTTGCCGCGGGCGAGGCGCACGATGACCTCGTTCACGGGGGCGCTGATGCCGCCGGTGGCCGCGATCGCGTCGCTGAGGCGCTCGGCCCCGGGGCTGAGCTGGACGACGCCGCCCGCGCCCGCATCGCCGACGACGGTCACGGCGTTCGAGGCGGGCTTGTCGACGCCGACCACGACCTGGGGGTCGATCGCCTGGCCGGCGAGGCCGTCCTGGACGATCTGCGCGACCTCGTCCGCGGTGCGGCCCGTCACCCGGATCCGGCCGACGAAGGGAACGGTCACGCGGCCGTCCGCGGGCACGGTCAGCGGCGGCAGCTTGGCCTCGGTCGCCCCCACGGCCCCGGCGCCGCCGATGGCGAAGAGCCCGCCCGCCGCGCCGCCGCTGACGGTCTCGTAGACGGTGAGGTTCAGCGTGTCGCCGGGGCGGATGCGGAACGAGGCGCCCGAGCCGTTGCCGAAGACCTCGGCCAGGCCCGGCGGCTCGACCGGCTCGAGCGCGGCGGCGACCGTCTCGTTCATCTCGACGATCTCGAAGGGGAAGGGGCTGTCCTCGCGCTCGGACGCCTGGCGTATCTCGGCGGTGGTGGGGGCGGCCGCGGGCAGCGCCGTGCAGCCGGCCAGCCCGCCCGCCAGCAGCATCGCGAGCGGCATCGCGAGCGGCATCGCGCGCGGCATCGCGAGCACGGGCAGCGGGTGCGCGCCGGCCGTTGCGGGGGGCGCGAGGGTCATTCCTGCGCCTCCGCCAGCGGGCGCGCGGGTGCGGGAGCGCGAGCCGGAGCGGGGGGCGCGCCGAGGGCGGCCTGGCAGTCGGCCAAGACCTCGACGGCGCGGTCGATCTGGGCGTCGTCATGCGCGGCGCTGAGGAAGAAGCGCAGCCGCGCCTCGCGCTGGGGCACGGCGGGGTGGATGATCGGCAGGGCGTGGACGCCGGCCTGGAGCAGCGCCTCGGACAGGCGGACGGCGCGGATGCTGTCGCCGATGATCGCGGGCGTGATCGCGTGCCCCTCGGAGAAGCCGGTGTCGAGGCCCGCGGCGCGCGCGGTGTCGAGGAAGCGCCGGCCGACGGCGGCGAGGCGGGCGACGCGCCAGGGCTCGGCCTCGATCACCGCGATCGCCTCGGTCGCGGCGGCGGCGATGGGCGCGGGCAGGCCGACCGAGAAGACGAAGCCGGGCGCGCGGTAGCGCAGGATGTCGATCAGCGCCGCGCTGCCGGCGATGTAGCCGCCGCAGGCGACCAGCGATTTCGACAGCGTGCCCATCCAGATGTCGACCTGGGCCGGATCGATGCCCGCCGCCTCGGCGATGCCGCGGCCGCTGGCGCCGAGGACGCCGAGGCCATGGGCGTCGTCGACCATCAGCCAGGCGTCGTGGCGGGCCTTGAGCGCGATGAAGCCCGCGAGGTCGGGCGTGTCGCCGTCCATCGAGAACAGCCCCTCGGTCACGATCAGCACCCGGCGATAGTCGCCGCGCACGCGGGCGAGATGCTCGTCGATCCAGGCGAGGTCGTTGTGCGGGTAGACCCGGCGCGCCGCGCCCGAGAGGCGCACGCCCTCGCTGACCGAGTTGTGGATGAGCGCGTCGACCAGCACCAGGTCGTCGGGGCCCATCAGCGTGGCGATGGTGGTGACGTTGGTCGCGTGGCCCGAGACCATGGCGAGCGCCGCCTCGGTGCCGAGAAAGCGCGCGATCGCGGTCTCGAGCGTGGCGTGCCAGGGCCGCTCGCCGCCGACGAGGCGCGAGGCGCCGGCCGAGATGCCGTGCCGCTCGGCCGCCTCGGCCGCCGCCCGGCGGATGCGCGCATCGCCCGACAGGCCGAGATAGTCGTAGGAGCCGAAGTTGAGGCAGCGCCGGCCGTCGATCTCGGCCTCGGCGCCGGCCTCGGCGACGGTGCGGAAGAAGGGGCTGGTCAGCGCCAGCGTCTCGGCCGCCGCGCGCTGCAGGCGGATCTCGCGATGCTCGGGCAGGGCGGTGAAGTCGGAGGCCGGCGCCGGCATGTCCGCCCCGCCCGGCGTGGCGGGCGAGGGCGCGGGCGAGGCCTGGCCGGCCGCGGTGTCGCGCCGCGCCCGTGTCGCGCGCAGGCTGGTCATCAGCGCGCGGCGCTGCTGGGGCCTGGCACCGGTGTCGGTCAGCGCCGTCTCTGCCTCGCCATCGTCGTTCATCTCAGGTCCTGTGCCTTGTGCGCGGCGCGCTGGATCCGCGAGACGTCGCTCTCGCTCATACCGTCCACGACGTGCTTGGTCATCAGGTCATCGACGCAATCGTCCGCCGGGCCGGCGGCGCCGTCGCGGAGCTCGCCGACGACGTAGCGGGCGAGGTCGGCCAGGCTGGTGCCGGCGCCGAGCGCCACCGGCGACAGGCGGATCGAGAGCTTCTCCTCGACGACGAGGCGAAGCTCGGCGCCGATCAGGCTGTCGATGCCGAGATCGGCGAGCGGGCGGGTACGCTCGATCGCGTCGGCCGGCAGGCGCAGCAGCGCCGCGATCTCGGCGCCGAGGATGGCGGCGGCGGCGTCGAGGGCGGCGGCCGGCGTCGCCGCCTCGCGGATCCGGGTGGCGAGATCGGTCACGGGCCCGTCCTCGGCCGCGCCGTCGCCGGCATTGTCGACGCGCTCGAAGACCGGGCTACGCAGGACCGCGAGATCGCCGGCCAGCCGCGTCCAGGGCACGGCACCGACCGCCACGACCGGATCCGCCTGGCGCGCGCCCATGGCCGTGCCCATACGCTCGAGCGCTTCCGTCGCGCCCATGAGCCGGCCGAGGCGCTTCTCGAGCAGGCCGCGGGTCCGCTCGTCGCGCGCCAGCATGCCGGCATCGGCGATGGGCCCGAAGGCGACGGCGAGCGCGGGAAGGCCGGCCGCCACCCGCGCCCGCGCCAGCCCCTCGAGCGCGCCGTTGGCCGCGGCATAGGGTGCCTGGCCGATGTTGCCGAGCCAGCCCGCGATCGAGGAGAACAGCAGGAAGTGGTCGAGATCGAGGGTGCGGGAGGCCTGGTCGAGCGCCTCGGCGCCCGCGATCTTGGGCGCCAGGATCGCGTCGATGCGGCCCCGGTCGAGGTCCCTGAGCGGCGCGTCGTCCAGCACCGCGGCGGCGTGGACGATGCCGCGGAGCGGTGTCCCGGCCTCCGCCGCCCCGGCCGCGACCTCGGCGACCGCGGCGGCCACCGCGGCCCGGTCGGTGATGTCGAGGGCCAGGCAGTGCACCGTCGCGCCGGCCCGGGCCGCGAAGTCCCGCAGCGCGTCGAGCGCGGGCGCGTCCTCGGCGCGCGGCGTGCCGCGCCGCCCGGCGAGCCAGAGCGTCCGTGCCCCCCGCTCCAGCAGCCAGGCGGCGGTGGCCAGACCGAAGCCGCCCAGCCCGCCGCTGATCAGCCAGCCGTCGCGGATCGCGGGCGCGCCGGCGACGACGGGGCCCGCGCCCGGGCGCGGCGGGCGCAGTACGATCTTGCCGATATGCCGCCCGCTCTGCATCAGGCGGAAGGCGTCGGCGACGTCCTCGGCCTCGAAGCCCTGGCGGAAGATCGGCAGGTAGTCGCCGGCGGCCAGCCGGTCGGCCAGCTCGCGCATCAGCCGCCGGGCGATCGCGGGCCGGCCGACCAGCAGGTGGTCGAGGTCGACGCCGAAGTAGCTGCAGTTGCGCCGGAACGGCCGCAGGCCCATCACCCCCGCCTCGGCATAGTCGCGCTTGCCGAGCTCGACGAAGCGGCCGAAGGGGGCGAGGCACTCGGTCGAGCGCTGCATCGCCGCGCCCGGCAGCGCGTTCAGCACCACGTCCACGCCGCGCCCGTCGGTGACGGCCATCACGTCCTCGGCGAAGGCGAGCGAGCGGCTGTCGGCGACATGCTGGGCGCCGAGGGCGGTGAGGAGCGCGCGCTTGGCCGGGCTGCCGGCGGTGGCGATGACGCGGGCGCCGGCCGCGCGGGCGACCTGCAGCGCGGCGAGGCCGACGCCGCCGGCGCCGCCATGGATCAGCACGCTCTCGCCCGGCTCGATCCGCGCCATCTCGCAGAGCGCGTAGAGCGCGGTGAGGAAGACGGCGCCGGTGGCACCCGCGGCCTCGGCGTCCAGCCCCTCGGGCAGCGGGCATACCGCGTCGCCGCGGGCGAGGACGTGGCTGGCATGGCAGGCGGGCGCGAAGGCGAGGACGTGCTGGCCCTCCTCCATCGCGACGCCGGCGCCGGTGCGGGTGACGGTGCCCGCCGCCTCGAGCCCCAGGCCGGGGCCGGCGAGGCCGTCGCGGAGCAGGTCCTCGGGCAGGAGGCCCTGGGCCCAGAGCACGTCGCGGAAGTTGAGGCCGGCGGCGGCGACCTCGATCTCGACCTCGCCGGGGCCGGGGGCGGGGCGTGCGCAGGGCTGCCAGGCGAGGCCGCCGATGCGCCCGCCGCGATCGCGCACCAGGCGCTGGCCGGCGGGGGCGTCGGCCGCCGTCGAGGGCGGGGCTGCCAGGGCGACCGGTTCGAGGCGCGCGGCCTCGATCCCGGCCGTCGTGACCCTGAGCGCGGTCTCGTCGCCGGCGCCTGCCAGCGCGGTCTCGATCCCCGCCAGCGCGGCCGCCGGATCGAGGTCGGCGGCGAGGGCGACATGGCGGATGTCGAGGTCCGGATGCTCGTTGGCGATCGAGCGGGCCGTGGCGGCGAGGCCCGCGCCCGTCGCATCGTCGTCGCTGACCAGCCAGAGCGTCCTGGGCGCCGCCCGGCCGATCGCCTGGCGGACGGCATCGAGCGTATCGGCCAGGCAGGTCGCCGCGGGCCCGGTGGCGGCGGGCAGGACGACGAGGCGACGGTCCGGTGCCTCGGCCGGCGGTGCATCGGCGGCGACGGGGTCGGCCAGCGGGTCGGCCAGCGGGTCCGCCAACGGGTCGGCCAGCAGGTCGACGGGCGCCAGCAGGTCCGCCGGCAGGCCGGTATCGGGCGTCTCGCTGGACCCCATCGGTGCGAAATCGACCGCCGCGCCCGTGCGGGCCAGCGCCTCGGCCAGCGCGCCCGCGCGGGCCTCGCAGCCCGCGCCGTGGAGGATGAGCGTGGCGGGCGCCGGGCCGGCGGGCTCGGCCACCGCGGCCGCGGCGCCGGCGGGCCGGGGGCGGGCGAGGACGATCTGGCCCAGCGCCTCGGGATCGGCGAGTGCCAGCGTCTCGGCCAGGTCGAGCCCGGCCTTGCGGGCGACGGCGCCGATCCCCTGTCCGAGCGCCGCGGGATCGATCGTCCCCGGCGCCGCGAGACGTCCGTGCAGCGCCTCGGCAAGGCCGCCCGCCGCCTCGACACCGGCCGCCAGCCCGCCCTCGACCAGCGCGCCCGCGATCTCGCGCAGCGTCGCCGGCGCCAGGTCCCGCAGGCCGTCGTCGAAGAGCACCAGGTCGAAGGGCCCCATGCCGGCCGCCCTGTCGGGCGCGGCATGGACCAGGTTTGCGGGTGCCGGCAGCGCCCGGCCGGACGCGGGCGCCCCGGTCTCGGCCACCAGGACGCGCCGCCCGCCTGCGGCCGCGGCCAGGGTCGCGAGCGCGGGCGCCGTCGGCCGGCCGAGCACCAGCACCGAGAGCGCGCTCTCGGCCGGACAGGTCGCGATCGCGGTCGCGCCGAGGCCGGCCATCGCGGCCCAGAGGGCGGCGTGGCGCCGGTTGGCGGTGGCGAGCGTCGGCGCCAGCGTATCCGCGTGGCCGGGCGCATCGTCGCCGGCGGGCCGGAGCCGGGCCTCGATCACGTCGCCGACGGCCATCAGGCGCGCCACCTCGTCACCATGGCCGGGCGCCACCTCGGCCAGGAGCGCGAGCAGGCTGTCGCGGTCGGGATGCGGGGCCTCGGTCGCAAGGGCGGTGGCGCCGGTATCGTCGGTCGCGACGCCGCCGTCCTCGGCGAGGATCGCGACCAGGGTCTCGAGCAGCGGGCGCGCCTCAGGGGCGACGAGGGCGGGGTCGATCGTGCCGCCGGGACCCGCCAGCGCCTCGACCCGGTCCCAGACCGCGCGGCGCAGCAGCGCGTCGATCACCAGCAGCGCCTCGCCGGGCGGCGGCAGTGCCTCTGCCACCAGCCCGGTGGCGCGCAGGGTGGCTGCCAGCCGGTCGGGCGCGAGGCGCGGCTGGGCCGTGGCGGTCGCGCCGGCCGCGGTGGCGTCCATGGCGACGGGGACCCAGCGCGTCTGCCAGAAGGCCGGCCCCTCGGCAGCGACGGCGACCGGCAGCGGCGCCAGGCTGAGCCCGTCGAGACAGGCGATCCGGCGCCCGGCGGCGTCGGCGATGTCGAGGCGCGCCTCGATCCCGTGCGGGCCGGCATGGGTGACCGCGACGCGCGCCGTGGCCGGCAGCGCGGTGTCGTCCCAGACGGCGAGGCGGGCGATGCGGAACGGCACCAGCGTGACCTCGGGCGCGGGTAGCGGGTGGCCGGCCTCGGCCGCGTGGGCGAGCAGCGGCAGGACGGCATGCAGCGCGGCGTCGAGGCGGCAGACGGTGCCGGCATCCGCCGCTTCGTCCGGATCGGCCGGGGCGAGGGTCGCGGTGCCGGCGGCCAGCGCGCCCTGCGGCGCCTCGGCGGCCAGCGCGACCGTGTCAAGGCGGCGGAAGGCGGGGCCGTAGTCGAGCCCGCGCGCGGCGAGTGCCTCGTAGACCGGGGTCGCGTCCCGGGCCTCGGCCGTCGCGAACCCGGCCAGCGCCACGGTGCCCTGGGGGCCCGCCGCGGCGGGGCGGACCTGGCCCATGGCGTGGCGCACGAAGTCGCCGTCGGAGAGATGGGGCCGTCCCTCGATCCGCACGGCGCCGGTCTCGCGATCGATGCTGGTGCGCAGTTCGACCCGCGCGCCCCTGGGCAGCACCACGGGGCGCAGCAGGGTGAAGTTGACGAGCTCGACGCCTTCGCCCCCCGGGGCGACGGTCCGCCGCCCGGCCGCCAGCGCCATGCGCATCAGCGCGACGCCCGGCAGCACCGCCTCGCCGCCGACGCGGTGATCGCCGAGCCAGGGCAGGCGCTGGGTGTCGAGGATGCTGAGCCAGGGCCCGGTCTCGGGCACGGGTGCGCGGCCGAGCAGGGGATCGGCGCTGTCCGCCGTCAGCATGCCGAAGAGGTCGGTCGCCGTGCCGCTCGGCGTCTTGGCGAAGCGCTCGCGGTCCCAGGGGTAGGCGGGCAGGCCGCCGGCATAGGCCCCGGGCCGGGGGCCGACGAAGCGCGCGATGTCGACATCGGCGCCGGCGGCCAGCGCCTCGCCGGCGAGACGGCGACCGTCCCAGCCGGCGTGGCGGGTCTCGTCCAGCCCCGGCAGCAGGGTCACCTCGGCCGCGGCGGCCGCGGCGGTGTCGCGCACGTAAGCCTGGAGCACCGGGCGGGGCCCGACCTCCAGCACGCGGCCGACGCCGCTGTCGAGCAGCGCCGCCACCGCCTCGCGGAAGCGGACCGGCCGGCGGGCGTTGCGCCACCAGTAGGCACAGTCGAGCGCCTCGCCCGCGGTGGGGTTGCCGAAGGTCGAGGAGACGAATTCGCGCGTCGCCGCGCCGGGGGCGAGGTCGACGAGATCGGCGATCAGGCGGCGCTTGATCCGCTCGATCGCGGCCGAGTGGTAGGGGT